>JAICEV010000121.1 GCA_025923975.1 Propionibacteriaceae bacterium | reverse complement strand
GTACTTGGCGCGGTACGCGGCGTCGATCTGGCCGTTGACCTCGTCGGTTGCGTCGATGAAAACGAAGCTGACGTCCTTGTCCACGCGGCCGGCTCGAATGTGGCCTTGGCGACGTTCAGCTCCTCCGCGTTTCCGATCTTGGTGAGCTCCTCGCGCGTCCACTCGCTCATGGGGCGTCTCCTTCGCATCCGTCGTTCCGGTCCTCCACGATCACGACGTTAGCTGTTCGATCCCCTAGTCGCGTTAGCGACCTGGTTTGATGCGGCCAAGCAGGTCAGCGACGGCCTCGGCCACGGCATCGGGGCGGGCCATTGGCATCGTGACATGGGAGGCGTCGGCCAGGGTCTTGTGCTCGCATTGCGGCGCCCTCTCAGCGAGTGCGGAATAGAGCCGCTCGCTAGCGCTGATTTGCTCGCGAAGTTGATCTTCGGTGGCGAACATCAACTGCTGGGCGTCGATACCGGTAGCGCTGAGGATCGTCATGGGCACATTCGGGCGCGGGCCACCCCGACGCAGATCCTCCAAAACGGCAAGCACGTTCAGACCTTCATACAGGCCGGTTTCGATCCGTGCGGGACTGGCATGCTTTGCGACGATTGCGTCTCGAATCGGCTCCGGGAAGCCGGCCAGAGTGTCTCGGAGCATGGCGCGGAGTCGGTCGATGATCTGGGCCGGCAAGTCTGGCATCGTTGCGTCGTTGCTGGCTGTGGTGGCGAGCTTTAGGTGTTCTGGCATGTACTCGTCCCAATCCTCGTGGAGCGGGTCCAGCAATAGCAGCCCGGCCACAGTCTCTGGAAACCGTTGCGCATACCGCTGAACGTAGGCGCCGCCGAGCGAATGCCCGACCAACAAGTACGGGCCTGGAAGGGCCAGAACCTCGAGCACATCGCGTAGTTCGTCGGTGGCTTCATCGATAGACCGCGGCAGCTTCACATCCTCGCTCCAACCGGTGCCGGCCCGGTCGTACAACAGCGAGGTGGTCTGCTCGCTAACGAACTGGTGGGCGAGGAGGAAATCCAAACCAAAGCTGCCCGCGCCAGGAACGAACACAGTGGTTGGGTTGCCGTGACCGGAATGCAGCACCCACAACCGACGACCGTTTACCTCCAGGTAGCCACCGAGGGGAGGCGCATCCATCGTTCGCATCATATGAGAACGGTATCACCTTGTGAGATTATAAGCCGGTGAACATCCAGCTTTTGCTGAATCCTCTACGGCTACGCATCATCCATGCGGTTCTGGATGGGCGGCCGTTCACCACGACACAGTTGTCCGACCGCATCCCGGACGTGTCCAGGGCAACGGTGTATCGACAGGTCGCGGTTCTTGCCGAAGCTGGGCTACTCGAAATCGACGGTGAGGAGCGGATCCGTGGCGCTGTCGAGCGCACCTATCGCCTGCATTCCGCACGCGCCGCAATGGATCTCGACACCGTCGCAGCCATGACGGTCAAAGATCATCAACGCCTGTTCACTGCCGCCATGGCCGCACTTCTTGCCGAGTTCAACGCCTACCTCGGACGGGAGGGAGCAGATCCCCTCACCGATTCAGTCTCCTACCGGCAATTCTCGCTATGGCTCAGCGAGGAGGAGAAGGCAGAACTCATCCGAAATCTGACGGGGATCCTCGTCGCCCTTATGAAGAACGGCCCTGCGGCGGAGCGGCGTCAGCATATGTTGAGCACGATCCTGTTCCCCACCGATGACCGCCGGAGCGGAGTTCCTAGTGCCAACGAGGGGAGCCGATGACTCGCCCGGCCTACAGCTCTTGGGCGTCGTGGTCGTTATCGGCGCGGTGGTGCTAGGCGTGAGGATCGCCCGCCGCCGCAGCGGGTAATCTTCGGAGACTCTACTGGCGAGCAGGCTGCAGACGCTCATGCCCGGTTTGTGCGCGAACTGGCGGCTCCGCCAGCACGGCTTCAATAGACGTCGGATCTGCGATTAGCGATTGCAGGTATCTGACAAAGGCGCGAGCGGACGCTCCGTTTTCATAGCCTCCGAGGTAGTACTGGCGACGTTCGACGCGGGTTGCTGAGAGCGGGTCATCGCCCAGCATGGCGTCGAGCGCATCGTCAAGGGTCGACAGGTCCCACTCGATGACGTAGGCAGAGCGGCTGGAGGGGAATCGGGATCGGAAAGTCTCTGTCTTATCGCCCGTTGCAACCATCGCAAACGGTTTAAGCGACTGCATGAAGTCCGTGACGACCCCCGAGACATCGGCCACCATGGCATCTGCAGCGTTGGCCAGCTCAGCAAACGTCGGATCGGACGCAGCGCCCCAACGATGCGGCCGTGATGTCGCCTTGGCGTCAGCTCGGAGCAGCTCCTCGATTGCGGCAATCGCGGCGGCGGCCTCCGGCAGTGTGCGGCGGGCTGGGTGCGGCCTGAAGATCACTGTTGCATTGCGTGCGAGTAAGGCGGAGATGATAGCTGTGCCAATAGGAAGCGAGGAGTGGCAGTCCTCGCGATCTGCGGCGTACCAGGTCGGCGCATAGAGCACTACCGGATTGTCGACGGTGGAGATTGGGGCCGTCGCTGTTTCGATGCTCTCGATCTGGGGACGACCAAGAACCTTGAACTTCTCCGAGGGAATGTGGACGCCATGTGTGGTGTAGCGGTCGATCGCTGCTTGACCGGCCACCACGAGTACGTCATATGCCGCTGACTTCCGCCGGAAGCAAGCCTGCTTATCGCTGTCGCCATGGTGGAGCCAGACGTGACTCATGCGCCGGACTTTCAAGAATTCGTCGTTGCTGCCGTTGTAGACGTAGAGCGCCGCCCGAATTGTGTTTGGCAACATCGCTCGGATTGCCCGGCGATCTCCCCCGGGCGCATAGATCACGGGCATTGTGTACGTCTCGGCCACGCGCTGGAATGCGAGTGCGTCGGTGGTTACGACGGTGAAAGGTTGCCCGGTTCTCTCCAGATAAGGTGACCACAAACCGATGTGGAATCCGGCATGCCCGTTATAGGGCATCGTCAGTACTGGACGGTATGCCCGAAGCTTGTCGAGCACCTCCTGGTGGTATCCGATAAAGCGTGCATGTTGCACCCCAATCACGGCCAAAAAGGCTACGGCTAGCACTGCAAGTACTGGGAACACCACCGCCGGCAGCGACAGCGTGCCAGCGACAAAGCCGAGGACGAGAAACCCGCAGATCGCCGCCCCGGCCCACCCGTACGGCCAGCGCGGAGGGTCAACCGGCTCTTCGGGCGCTCCTGGCAGATTTCGGGCGTGTAGCTGCACTACGTCCGCGTTCTTAAGGGTGGTGGGAAACCACCACAGTCCAGCAAGTACCACGAGCAAGCCAGCAACGACGAGGAACGGCAAGCGCGGGGAACCCGCCAAGTACCAGCAGGCAACTGCAGCGCAAAGCATCGTGGCGGCGCTCAACCGAACCCTGAATGTCCCCAGCATGCCGATGCGGATGCTGAGCGCGAGTAGCACCAGCTGGTGCGCAATCCCTATGACCACTCCAGCAGCACAGGCGAGTCGTAGCCAAACAGCATCCCCCGCCCAGATAGATGCGATGCCGGCGAGCAGTGCCAGAACGGACCACGCACGCGAGCGCAACGGTCGAGACATGTGACCTCCCCCGAGATGCTGGAGTAGACCCTATCCCTTTTTGTCATCGACGCCCCACTAGGGCTTCCCATCTCGGCGCTGGGTCCCGGCGGCCGGTCTTGCGCTGAGCAGCGCCGATAGGTTAGGTGGCAGATCTTCAAACGGGAGGCACAGGTGGCTGCGGATCGCCAGCGAGAAGGTGGATCTGCTCCCAATGGGGCCCGCTACCGGTTGGCCACATACGGGTCACTGGCTCCAGGCCGCCCGAATCATCACCAGCTCGACAGTCTTGAAGGCCGTTGGTCGGAGGGCCATGTCTACGGGAAGCTGATTGATGCCGGTTGGGGCGCCAGTCTCGGCTACCCGGCGCTCATCCTCGACCCCGAAGGCTCGGCGATCCGCGTCCAGGTCTTTGAGTCGATGCAGCTTCCAGACCACTGGTCACGCCTCGATGAGTTCGAAGGACCTGGCTATCAACAGTGGTGACTAGCGTTAGGACTGCCGCAGGCGAGGTCAACGCGTCCATTTACGTACTGCGGGTCTACCTCGAATCGAGCGTCCCGTCTTAGTCCTCTGTCTCGCCTCGTGCCTCCACACCGACCCAACGGACGGCACCGGCGTCGATGGCAACCTCGACCGACTGGTCGCGGTCGGAGAGCCGTGCTCACTGCTGCTCCTTCACCGTTGGGACTTTGCGTCCCATCAGGGGACCAAAGTACACCACGGCTCATGATCATCAGCTGGGATGCGGTGGCCCAGCTGGCCTCGATTGTTCCCGGTGTCTCATCAGATCTTGTGGTAGATCAGAGTCGTGATAATCCGTGTAATAGCAGTCTTGTTTGTGATCTGGGTCGTGATTGGTGCCTTCGCAGCGTGGCAACGGGACTACTCAGCGGGTCGTCGACTAACTGTGCCAAAGTGAGCACGACCGTCGTCACTATTCTTGCCGGACCCCTGAACTATCTCGGCGCCAACCCGAAGATCCAGTGCGAGGTGCCGCAGCCCAGCGAATAGCCCTGCAGCGTTCTCAGTCAATCTCGCCGAGCAGAACGCGATTCCGGATTGCAGTGGTTGCGGGCCGCCATCGACTTGGCCAGAAGCGCGCCAGCACCTGGGATGAACTGACGTGCGTCGAGTCTTGGTCTCAGTCTTCCTCAATCGCGGCCGACGCGGCCCAACCAGACCAGCGGTGTACGTCGACGGCGAGCACGGCCCCGCGGGCGGCGAAGCGCGGGTAGCGGTCGGCGAGCAGCGCCAGGGCGTGTACGCCCTCGGGGTTCTCCGGCTCGACCACGCGGCCGGTGCCATCGGCGCGTACCCACCACAGTTCGTTCCAGTCGTCGGCGTAATGGTCGACGAGCAGTGCGACGGCCGGGTTGGCCGCGACGTTGGTGAGCCGCTTGAGCGCAGTGCCTCGCTTGGGTTTGGCGTCGACTGCGCTGTAGACGACGTCGCCGTCGACTGCGAACGTGACCGGCACGATGTGCGGTCGGCCGGCAGCGTCGGCAGTCGCGAGGCGGGCCACGCGGGCGGCGGCGAACCGCCGCCTTGCCTGGTGCGGTGTCACGCCGGGTTGTACTCCGTGATCGCCTTCTCCCACTCCTCCAGGGCCTGTTCGAGGCGCCAGCGCGGCCCGGACGGAAACCACCGCGCGACCCGCTTGACGCCAGCATCCCGGAGTTTCTCGAACACCTTTGGATCGGCTGGCACGCTCATCACCTGCACCCGGACGGGGCGGTCGGCACGGGCGCGCAGCTCGGCGATGCGGTCGTACACCTCGGGGTGGTAGTTGGGGAACCAAGCATCGCCGAACCCAAGTACGCGATCGAGGACGGTGGGGCCGGCGCCGCCAACGAGGACCGGTGGGTGTGGCCATTGCGCCGGCTTGGGCCACGACCAGATCCGGTCGAAGTTGACGTACTTGCCGTGGTAGCTGGCCTCGTCTTGCGTCCAGATCTCCTTCATCGCCTCGACCCGCTCCCGCATGACGGCCATCCGGACGCGTGGGTCGGTGCCGTGATTGCGCATCTCTGTCCGGTTCCAGCCCGCGCCTACCCCGAACTCCAGTCGTCCGCCGGACAAGTGGTCGACGCTCGCGACCTCTTTCGCCGTTATGATCGGGTCACGTTCGACGACCAGGCAGATGCCGCTGGCCACGCGGATATTGCGGGTCGCCTCCGCGGCGGCGGTGAGCGCGACGAAGAGGTCGTACAGGCGCCAGTACTTGGCCGGTAACGGCTGCCCGGGCGCGCGGTCGGTCTCCGCGGCCGGGATATGGGTGTGCTCAGCGAAGTAGATCGCGTTATAGCCGCGCTCCTCGGCCATCCGCGCAACCTCGCCGGGCCGCATGCCGTCGTAGGTGGGAAAGTATCCGAGACCGAATTCCATACCGAAGATCTACCCGGGACGCCGCCTCTTCCACCAAGGTCTCAAAAGCGGTAGGTGGTCTGGCCGTGGGCGTTGCCGAACGCGATGACCTTGGCGGGCTTCACCTGGTAGACCCGGGCGCCTCCCTCGGTACTTCCGCCGGAATGGCTCAGTTCGACGAACTCCTGGCCGCGGACCTCGAAACTCCAGTCTTCGCCGTATTTGGCGAACCACGCGTCAGCCAGCGTCTGCAGCGCCTCGGCTGCTGTCACCCGCAGTGCTGTGCCCTCGACGACGATGTCCTTGCCGACATTCCAGCCGCCCGCACCGGTGGTGCCTGTCGTTACCGCCACAAGCGGGTTGGCGTCGAGGTTGCGCTGCTTCTGCTCCTCCGCGCCGGTACAGAACGCGAACGCGCCGTGGTGCCAGACGCCCACGAGTGGTACGGCGTGCGGGCGGCCGTCCGTGCGGACGGTGATGATCCAGTAGAGCTGCGCGTCGGTTAGAAGGCGCTCGATGTCATCCCACGGTGGAGCGGTGGCCGACGGGTCGCCGTACCTCGGGTCAATCTTTCCGGTTGTCATGTTCTGGTCGACTCGGCCAGGGCCGGCAACTCATCGGCCTGCGGTACCTGTATGTCTCGCGCGTCTTTCACCAACGGGCCGGACTATCAGCGGTGGTCACGCGGCACGCGACGCCGACCACTGCTCGCGGAGGTCGCGACAGATTTCGGCTGCCGCCCCGACAAAGGGCAGCACGGCGGCTGGCGGCCTGCGGTCGGGATGCCATGCGATGCCGAGGCGGCGCGGCGGAGGCTCAGGTCGGATGGGGATAACTGCCACATTTGGATCGTTTTCGTCCACTGTGAGGAGCGGCAACACGGCGTAGGCCAGGCCTGAGCCGATGAGGCCCTGGATGGTCGGGGTGTCGTCGGAACGGAAGACATAAGTCGGCAAGACTGCGGCCTGCCGGAAGGCGTTGTCGATGATCTGTCTGCATCCTGGGTTGCGGGTGCCGATCATCGGAAGGTGTGCGACGTCGTCGATACTCACCGTACGCCGTCCTGCCTCGGGTGCACCTGCGGGCGCCACGAGCACCATCGGGTCATCGAGGAGGCGGCGGACCTGCAGCAACCCTGTCTCGTACGGGCCGATGTCGATGAAGGTCACGTCGATGTCGCCGGACTCGACGGCATGGATCAGATCGGCGGACTCCCGCGATTCATGCAGCACTATCTGGATTCCCGGCCACTCCGCACGGAAGGTTCCAAGAAGGCGAGGCAGAATCTTGGTGCCGACGCTCGGCAATGTCCCGACCCGCAGCTCGCCATGTTCACCGGATGCCAGCGCTCGCAGGTCTGCGGCAGCGGCGCTGACACGGGCGATAACCACCCGAGCGTGTGTCAGCAGCATTTGTCCGGCCGCCGTGAGCTGCACCGGACGCCGGCCGCCTGGGCGCTCGAACAGCGGCGCGCCGACGATGCGTTCCAGGATGCCGATCTGTTGGCTCACCGCCGACTGGGTATAGCCCAGCTGCTCGGCAGCCGCACTGAACGTGCCGTTCTCCACCACAGCCACCAGCGCCAGGAGGTGCCGAATCTCCAGACCGGACCACTCTGAACCAGTAGCGTTCATGATGGATACCAATCGTAACTTCGTTTGTGCTTATGAAGCCAGGTCACCAGACTGATTTGCATGATTTCTGGCACATCTGTTCGTCGCGAGCTCGGGTCTGGTCTGCGGGGTCAGATGATCTGGCCCGACGACGCTGGCTACGACGAGGCACGCGCGGTGTTCAACGGCATGATTGATCGACGCCCGCTGGCCGTTCTCCAGCCTGTGGATGCGTCCGACGTGGTGCGCTGCATCGAGTTCGCACGTCGACATGGCTTCCCCATCTCGGTACGTGGGGGCGGTCACGGCGTCGCGGGGCACGCGGTGGGTGACGGCGCAATCATGCTTGACCTGTCCCGGATGAAAGTCGTCCAGGTTGATCCAGAGACACGGACGGCTCGTGCCGAGGCCGGGCTCACATTGGGCGAGTTCGACCGCGCCACGCAGGCGTTCGGGTTGGCAACGACGCTCGGCGTCGTGTCAGTGACAGGGATCTCAGGGCTCACGCTCGGCGGCGGGTTGGGCTGGCTCAACGGCCGCTATGGACTCGCCTGCGACAACCTGATATCCGTCGACATAGTGACCGCTGACGGACAGCTGCTGAGGGCTAGTACGCAGGAGAGCGAGGACTTGTTCTGGGGTATCCGAGGTGGTGGCGGCAACTTCGGAGTCGTCACCACCTTCGAATATCAACTCCATCCGGTCGACCTGGTACTGGCAGGCGTCCTGTCGTATCCGTTGAGCATGGCGCCGCGCGTGCTTCGCTTCTATGACGAGTTCGTCAAGGCGGCTCCGGACGAGCTGTCCACAGCGGTGTCGTTCGCACGGACTCCGACCGGGGCGGCCATGCTGTCGATCGCGGTCTGCTATTGCGGTCCGATTGAGGAGGGCGAACAGCTGCTGCATCCGCTGCGCACTTTCCAGTCGCCGATGGACGACGGCATCCAACCCTTGCCCTACACGGCGCTGCAGAGCGCTCTCGACGAGAGGTTTCCATCCGGTCGATTGCACTATTGGAAGTCTGGCTGGCTGCGAGATCTCACCGACGGCGCCATCAAGACCCTGCTTCAATCCCTTCCTCTGATGCCCTCCTCCGCCAGCAGCGTCGGCTTGCAACAGATGCACGGAGTGGCGAGCCGTATCCCCCCATCGGCCACCGCCTTCCCCCACCGGGCCGAGCAGTACGACTTCCTCATCCTGTCGCAGTGGTCCGATCCGACCGAGTCGGATCGCAACATGGCCTGGACCAGAGCGTTGTTCCGGGCGATGCAGCCATATCTCGAGGAGTCGGTATACGTGAACAACCTCGGTGATGAGGGCACGGAGCGGGTCAAGGCGGCGTACGGGGAGAACTACTCGCAGCTTGCCGCGCTCAAGAGAACCTTCGACCCTGACAACGTGTTCCGGGCCAACCAGAATGTCGAACCATCGCTGACATAGCCAGAGTAAATGATCT
>JAICEV010000120.1 GCA_025923975.1 Propionibacteriaceae bacterium | reverse complement strand
GGCGTGCACTTGCCGCACGATTCGTGCTTGTAGAACTCGGTCCAGCGCAGCACGGTTCGCACCGCGGAGGTCGTCTCGTCAAAGCACTGCAGCGCCTTGGTTCCGAGCATCGACTTCACCCCTGCGACGGACTCATAGTCCAGCGGAACGTCGAGATGCTCGTCGGTCAGCATCGGTGTTGAGGAGCCGCCCGGCGTCCAGAACTTCAGTCGATGGCCCTCACGAATGCCACCGGCAAGATCAAGAAGCTGGCGCAATGTGATCCCCAAGGGCGCCTCGAACTGTCCCGGATTGGCGACGTGACCCGACAGCGAGTAGATGGTCATTCCCTTGGACTTCTCAGTACCCATCGAGGAGAACCAGTCGTCGCCGTTGCTGATGATGGATGGCACTGAGGCGATCGACTCCACGTTGTTGATCACCGTAGGACAGGCGTAGAGACCCGCAATCGCAGGAAATGGAGGCCGCAGCCGGGGCTGACCTCGGCGGCCCTCCAGCGAGTCCAGCAGCGCGGTCTCCTCGCCGCAGATGTAGGCCCCGGCACCGGCGTGCACGATGATCTCCAGGTCGTATCCGGTGCCGAGGATGTTGTGCCCGGCGTAGCCGGCCGAGTACGCCTCGCGAACCGCCTGCTGCAGCCGGCGCACTACATGCAGCACCTCGCCCCGCACATAGATAAAGGCATGATTGGCGCGGATGGCGTACGCGGAGATGATCACCCCCTCCACCAGAGTGTGCGGCGACGCCATCATCAGCGGAATGTCCTTGCAGGTCCCGGGCTCGGACTCATCGGCGTTGACCACGAGGTACTTCGGCTTCGGGTTGTCTTGCGGGATGAAGCTCCACTTCATTCCGGTCGGGAACCCAGCCCCGCCCCGGCCGCGCAGGCCGGAGTCCTTGACGAGAGTGATCACATCGGCTGGATCCATCTGCAGCGCCGACCTGAGAGCCTGATAACCGCCACGACGTTCGTAGTTGCCAAGCTTCCAGGCCCGCTCGTCTCCCCAGTTCGCGGTAAGCACCGGCGTCAGAGGATCTATCACTGGGCCTCCTCGTCCCGTCGGTCCGCCACGTGCTCTGGGTCTGGAGCCTTCCAGCCGTGCTCCTCGGCAATGCGCAAACCGAGCAGCGACGGACCGACAGCCGTGGGGCCCTCGTCGGCCCGCTCATCGGGGAATCCAGCGAGCACTCGCTCGGCTTCCTTCCAGGTACAAACTCGAGCGCCGCGCGTGGACTGCACCTCGGCTCCAGCGCGGAGTTGATCAACGACCTCGATCGCCTTTTCGGGCGTGGTGTTATCGAAGAACTCCCAATTGACCATCATCACTGGGGCGAAGTCGCAGGCCGCATTGCACTCCACATGTTCCAGAGTGATCTTGCCATCCGCAGTGGTCTCGTCGTTCCCAATTCCTAGATGATCTTGGAGCTTCGCGTAAACCTCGTCGCCGCCCACGATCGCGCACAATGCGGTGGTGCAGATGCCTACTAGGTATTCCCCGACCGGGCGCCGCTTGTACATGGTGTAGAAGGTCGCGACACCACTGACATCGGCCGCACTAAGACCCAGGATCTCGGCACATGCCTCAATGCCGGCCGGTGTTACCCGACCCTCGACGCTCTGCACCAGATGCAGCATCGGGAGCAGCGCCGAGCGAGCCTGGGGATACCGCGCCGCGATCGAGCGCATCTCCTCCAGCGTCGCCTCAGTGATCTTGGTTTCGGAGACGCTGTAGTCGAGGCTTGGCTCGTCGAAGTGGGTGACAAAGTGTCCATGCCCGACGAGCTCTTCGGAGGCCACGTCGCCACCGGCATGGCCATTGGGCGACGAGGGTAGGGGTTCGAGGGGATTGCTCATTAGCGATCCACCCCGCCCATGACTGGATCCAGCGACGCCACGGCGACGACAACGTCGGAGACCATGCCCCCTTCGCACATGGCGGGCATGGCCTGCAGGTTTGTGAAGCTCGGATCGCGGAAGTGAGCCCGGAACGGGCGGGTTCCGCCGTCAGACACCACATGGGCACCAAGCTCACCTCGCGGGCTCTCAATGGGGACGTAGGCCTGACCCGGCGGCACCCGAAAACCTTCGGTGACCAGCTTGAAGTGGTGGATCAGCGCCTCCATCGACTGGCCCATGATGTGCTTGATGTACTCATTGGAGTTGCCCATGCCGTCAGAGCCGATCGACAACTGTGCCGGCCAGGCGATCTTCTTGTCAGCGATCATGATCGGCGCGCCCCGCATCTTGTCCAGCCTCTCGACGCATTGCTCGATGATCTTGAGACTCTCCCACATCTCATTCAGCCGGATCCGGAACCGCCCGTAGGCATCCATGGTGTCCCAGGTCTGCACCTCGAAGTCGTAAGTCTCGTAGCCGCAATACGGCTGCTTTTTGCGCAGATCCCAGTCGTAGCCGGTCGCTCGCAGCGGCGGCCCGGTGATGCCCAAGGCGATGCAGCCAGCAAGATCGAGATAGCCGACGCCGGAGAGCCGGGCTTTGAAGATCGGGTTCTCATTGCAGAAGGCGGCGTACTCCGGCAGATGCTTGCGCATCCACACCACAAGATCTTTGACGAAGTCCAGTGCCTGGTCCGGCAGATCCTGCGAGACGCCGCCGGGCCGGATGTAAGCGTGATTCATCCTCAGGCCCGTGATCAACTCGAAGGCGTCCAGCACCTTCTCCCGCTCGCGGAATCCGATGGTCATCACGGTAAGCGCACCGATCTCCATGCCGCCGGTGGCAATGCACACCAGATGGGAGGAGATGCGATTCAGCTCCATCATCATGACCCGAATAACATTGGCCTTCTCGGGAATCTCGGCCTCGATGTCGAGCAGCCGCTCCACACCCAAGCAGTACGTGGCCTCGTTGTACAACGGCGACAGGTAGTCCGCCCGGGTACAGAAAGTTACGCCTTGGGTCCAGTTACGGAACTCCATGTTCTTTTCGATGCCGGTGTGCAGATAGCCGATGCCGCAGCGGGCCTCGGTGACAGACTCACCCTCCAATTCCAAGATCAGTCGCAGTACACCGTGCGTCGACGGGTGCTGCGGACCCATGTTGACCACGATCCGCTCATCGCCGCGCTCAGCCTGCTCAGACACGATGGAGTCCCAGTCCTGACCGGTGACCGTGTAGACGTGGCCCTCGGCTGCATCGGCACCGACACCGTAAGGATCTTGCTCTGAGCCAGACGTGGGCGGAGCGGTCTGCTCCTCGGTCGTGCTCATGAGTACGACCTCCTTTGATCTGGGGGTGGGATAGTTGCGCCCTTGTACTCCACCGGTACGCCGCCGAGCGGGTAGTCCTTGCGCTGCGGGTGGCCGGGCCAATCGTCAGGCATCAGGATCCGGGTTAGGGCTGGATGGCCGTCGAAGATGATGCCGAACATGTCGTAGGTCTCGCGCTCGTGCCAGTCAGCGGTCGGATAGGTCGCCACCACCGACGGAATGTGCGGGTCGCTGTCGGGCACGGAGACCTCGAGTCGGATGCGGCGGTTGTGGGTCATTGACTGCAGGTGGTAGACCGCGTGCAGCTCACGGTCTTTGTCTGCTGGATAGTGCACGCCGGACACGCTGCTACAGAACTCGAAACGCAGCTGGGCGTCGTCTCTGAGGTATCGGACCAGCTCGGCCAGATGCTCTCGCGCGACATGGAAAGTGATCTCACCGCGGTAGATCACGACCTTGGTGATCACGTCGCTGAAGTTGGGAACCAGCGCACCGATCCGCTCATAGACCTGATCCCACCAGCCACCGAACGGCGGGACTGCCGCGCCTGGAAACCCAACAACGCGAGTCAGGCCGCCATATCCTGAGGTATCGCCGCTGCCCTGAACGCCGAACATGCCCTTACGGACCTCGAGCACCTCTGCGGTCGGCTCGGCAGCAGCGAGTTGAGCTTCGTCTTCCTCCGCCTCGGTGGCACCAGAACCGACATCGGGCGCCTCCCCGGTCAGAGACTCTGGCTTAGTTCCGGCGTCCGGCTCTGATTCGCCCTCGGGTACCGCGCCCTTAATAGGCGCCTTCTCGTCAGACTCTTTGTGTAACGAGTCGGCGGGTTCAGAGCCAGCACCCTCCGACTCGGTGCCTGCTTCCTGGGGCTCCGTGGGTACGTCCTCGGGCGTGGTCGTCGCCTGCTTGCGTGTCGTGGACTTGCGCGTCCGCTTCCGAGGCGGCTTACGCGGGGTGCCTTCGGTCATCGGAGCAGGCCCTTCTGCTCAATGAGCGCGGGCGCCTCCAGCTGGCGCTGCTCCTGCTCCTGAGCCGCCTCGATCGCGTGCAGACCGATCGGAGTGTTCTGCACCTTTTCGCGCAGCTTGAACATGGCATCGACCAGCATCTCCGGTCGCGGGGGGCAGCCGGGCAGATACATGTCGACAGGAACGACATGATCAACTCCTTGCACGATCGCATAGTTGTTGAACATCCCGCCGGTGCTGGCGCAGACGCCCATTGCCAGTACCCACTTGGGGTTGGGCATCTGGTCATAGATCTGTCGCAGCACCGGCGCCATCTTCTGGCTCACTCGGCCGGCGACGATCATCAGATCGGCCTGTCGGGGAGAGGCGCGGAACACCTCCTGTCCCCAACGACCCGAGTCGTAGCGCGGCGCGCCGTAAGTCATCATCTCGATGGCGCAGCAGGCCAGACCGAAGGTGGCCGGCCAAAACGCCGCGCTCCGCATGTAGCCGAACAAATTCTCAACGGTGGTCAGCAGCACACCGCTGGGAATCTTCTCTTCGAGGCCCATCTCAGCCAACACTCCTGCTTGCTTGCATTCTCAATCCCAATCCAGCCCACCACGTCGCAACACGTAGACGTAGGCGATGAAGACGGTGCCGATGAACAAGACCATCTCGACCAGCGCAAAGGTGCCCATCAGATCGAACGCCACAGCCCACGGATAGAGGAACACGATCTCAATGTCGAAAACGATGAAGAGCATGGCAGTGATGTAGTACTTGACCGGGAACCGGCCGCCGCCGACAGGCTGTGGCGTCGGCTCGATGCCGCATTCGTACGAGTCGTACTTGGCCCGGTTGTACCGCCCAGGACCCACCAGCACGCTGGTCAGGATGGTCAATGCGACGAACCCTGATGCAATCGCCAGCAAGATCACGATTCCGAGGTACGGGCTCACCAGCTAGCTCCCTTTCTCCACGATAAGTAAGTTGATCATGCGGCTGGCGCAATTCTGGACAAAGAGTTGATCAACTTATCCATGGCGTCGCCGTCGCGAGCATCGGTCAGGTTGGCGAGTAGCTTCAACGTGAATCGCATCAACCTCCGGCGAGGCAGCCCGTACGTCGTACAGATTCGCATCACCGTCGGATGGCCGATCAGCTTCACGAATGCCCGACCCAAGGTGTAGTAGCCGCCAAGCTCAGCCTTCAACCTTGTGGGATAGCACTCCAGCGCGCGCTCCGCAGCCGGCGTTCCCGGCCCTCGTTCGTACGCCTCGGCCATCGCGCTCGCCGCAATCTCAGCAGACTCCATGGCGTAGGCGATCCCCTCACCATTGAAGGGGTTGATCATGCCGCCGGCATCACCAACCAGCAGTAAGCCACGCCCATAGTGCGGCTGCCGATTGAAGCCCATCGGCAGCGCCGCCCCGCGCACTGGGGTGATCATGTTAGTGCTCCGAAAGCCCCACTCCTCCGGTGTGTTGTCAAGCCAGCGCTTCAGCAAGTCTTTGTAGTCGGTTTTGCCAAACGCAGAGGAGGTGTTGAGGATCCCGAGCCCCACATTGCAGGTGCCGTCTCCCATGCCGAAGATCCATCCATATCCCGGCAGCAGAGCGCTCTTGCCAGGCTTGCCCTCCCACAGCTCCAGCCAGGACTCCAGGTAGTCGTCGCGGTGTCGTGGGCTGGTGTAGTAGGTGCGTACCGCCACGCCCATCGGCCGGTCGTCGCGGCGATCCAGCCCCATTGCGAGGCTCAGCCGCGTCGAGTTGCCGTCCGCGGCCACCACCATTGGAGCGGTGAACCGTCGGCCATCCTTAGTGCGGACTCCAACAATGCGATCAGTGCCCGAGTCGATGATCGGCTCCACTACATTGCTGAGCTCATACAGTGAGGCCCCAGCGGCGACGGCATGCCGCGCCAGCAACTGATCAAAATCGGCGCGCGGCCTGACCAGGCCGTATGGCGGGAAGTCGGCAAGATCTGGCCAGTCCAGATGGAAGGGACGCTCCCCGCCGTAGATACGCAAACCCTTGTTGTGCAGCCAACCGGCCGCTACGGAGGTATCAATCCCAAGCCGGATCAGCTGCTGCGTGCCGCGCGGTGTTAGGCCGTCGCCGCACACCTTCTCCCGAGGAAACCGGCTCTTTTCCAGCAGCGAGACACGAAGGCCATGGCGAGCCAAATGCGTGGCCGTTGCTGAACCGGCTGGACCGGCGCCGACAACGACCACGTCGGCATCGATAACCGACGCGGTTGAACGATCGCGTTCGTCAGGTTCCGCGTACGGGCCGGGCCCGTTCGTGGTGACCGACATGGCGTCTCCCTGAAGTCTCCCCGGGACTTAGTGAAAAACTTCACTAAGTCATCAAGCACGAGTCTACGACTTCGGTTGAACGGTTCGTCGTCTTGGGTGCCAACATGCTGAAACCAAGCAGATCTCAACCCTGTAAGGACACTGGAGATCCCAGACCGTGTCAGTCGGGGTGGTCAGCTCGCGTTTTGTGAGTCTGGATCGTCGAGCTGGATGTCGAAGCCGGCAGAGGGGCGGACCGCGCTGAAGTAATGAGCCTCGCCACGCTCCCAAAAGCGCACCCAGTCCGGATCGTTCTCTCGCTCGGCGTACCGACGAGCACGTACCTCCGGATCGACGCCGAGATAAACCGCAGCATCAATGAGATCGGCCAGTTCCGGCCGTGCTGCATACACGCCTTCGACGATGATCACATCGGCGGCCGGAACTGTCTTCGGCGGGGCCAACCGGCCGTCGTCGGCATCCCAGTCGTACGGCTGGAAAGTGGCTGACTGCTGTGCCCGTAAGGGCAGCAGCGCCTCGGCCCGCAGCCGCTCCCAATCGATCACCGCATCGACGACCCCGGCATCAGACATCGCTTCCCGTTGGGCCACGTCCAGTCTCGGCAGTGTGTGCCGGTAGAAGTCGTCGCCTTCCACGATCGACGCTCCGGAGCGGAGCGCGACTGCGGTCGCCAAGATGGACTTGCCTGCGCAGCTCGGGCCATCGATGGCTACGACGACGGGTACACCCGCGGCCTGCTCCCGGCGCTTCGTTACCAACTCCAGGATCGAGGACACCGCAGCCGAAGATCGTAGCCGCCAGGCGAGAAGTTGATCAGCCGTGTCGATGTCCCAGAGCTCTGCCGGTGAGAGCGCCTGCTGAATCAGTCCTGGTCGGAGCGCATCGAGCAGTCGACGAGCCGAGACTCCCGCTGCACCGCCGGGCCCCGCGGCTGCCAGCAATGCCTCGGCTGCGGCCGGTCGCATGGCGAGCTGTAGCGGCTGCTCCCACCCGTGGGCATCGACACCGACGACAGCTTGAGCGTTCGGCTCCTTCTCCAGGCGGGTCAGCAAAGTGGTCGCTGCTGCACCGCCAAGCGGCGCGTCCGCGGGGATCACGACGACTACATCAGCGGACACTGCCAGCGCTTTGCGCAGCCCGGCCACCAATCCCGCCGCCGGCCCACCACCCGGAGGATCCTCCGAGGTGAAGATCACCGGACGTGCCACCTGGCGAACTGAGCCGACGACTACGACCACGACGTCTGCTGGCAGCGAGGCGAGCGTACGGTCCAGCAGTGGCTCGTCGTCCACCAGCTGAGCCAGTTTGTCGGGAGGAAAGCGCTGCGATGCGCCACCGGCGAGGACTATCGCGGTGACGCGTCGCAACGGAGGATGACTACTCGTCAGCGTCAGGAGCGCTGTCGGGGAGTGCCCGGTCACGAGCGCTGTCAACGCGAGCAGTCGTCGTGGCAGCCGACGTTGCCGCCATGATGTAGCTCTTCATCTTGTTGAAGTTAGCGACATATTGATCAAGAACGGAATCGATTGGGATCCGCAGCAGCACCTCATTGCTTTCCCGAAGGCTGTTGTTAGTGAAATTCTGTGAAGCGGTGTAGACACCCTTGAAACTCGAGTCTCCCTGATACACGCCGTTGATCAACAGATACTTGCTGTGCGGATAGAGCTCTTTCACCCCGTCCCCATCTCGGTCGATGCGGCCGTTGTGTACCGGGATGTTCTTTTTGCGGAGCTCAGACGTAACCGCCGCGTCGACCTTGTCGGCGGGATAGATCACCTCGATGTTGCAACCCTTCCCTTTCAGCTCAGTGAGTTTCTGAGCGATGTGAAGGCGCAAGGACGTCCACTGGTAGGCCGCGATCCTGATCTGGGTCTTGCCATTGACGCCGTAGCCGTTAGCAGCCCCCGTGCAGGTGACATCCGAAAGAACGTTGTAGATCGTGTCCGACGAGGGCGTCGACCCGGAGCGCGGGAAGTAGTACAGCTTGCAGGTGGCCGCCGAGGTTCCGCTCGGCTGGCACGGACTGCTGACAACGGTGTGGTAGTAATCGGTGTTCGTTCTGTCAGGCAGCATGTCGTTGAAATTGTCAACGTTCGCGTCATAGATGGCCTTGTTATTGGCGATCGTGTAGGTGTTGTTCCACGATTTGCTGATCCCTGTCTCCGCCGGATTCGCTGAGGAAATCATCGACACATACTTCGCGTCTCCGGCTCGCGAGAACAAGTAGAGCTTGGAGTGGATGTAAGAGGTGCTGTTTGACATACAGCCGTATTTGCAGGTCCGGATGTAGCTGGGCTTGCTCCTGTCGGTTCCTAGGGCACTGCGCAGCGCCTTCAACTGAGGGGTATCAGTCCCGGGTGAGACTAATTCGTAGTGATGGCTGTCGATGAGCAGGCGTACCTGCACCCCGCGCTGGTGCGCCGCGATCAAGGCATCGGCCAGCGGCTGCCAGCTGAACGAATAGGCTATGAATCGAATGATCGAGCCGGCCGGAACACTCTTGACCGACTTGACAATGGGATCCATCAAAGCCAACT
>JAICEV010000119.1 GCA_025923975.1 Propionibacteriaceae bacterium | reverse complement strand
CCTTCCGGCGTTGTCCTAGCGACTGAACCCGGCGAGCCGTTGGCTGGAGTATCGGTGACGACCGTCCGGATGGCGTCCCGGGCGAACCGCGCGGTAGAAGAGCTCGAGCTCGAGGGGCCAGGGCCCGGCGAGGTGCTGGTCGAGGTCGCCTATGCCGGCCTTTGCCACTCGGACCTGTCGGTGATCGACGGCTCGCGCCCGCGCCCGACGCCGATGGTGCTGGGCCATGAGGCGAGCGGGGTGGTGCGCGAGACCGGCCAGGGGGTGACCGACGTCGCCGCCGGCGACCGAGTGGTGTTCTCGTACGTGCCCGCCTGCGGCCGCTGCATCCCCTGCGCCAGCGGCCGCCCGGCGCTGTGCGAGCGGGGGGCGGAGTCCAACCAGGCCGGCGCGCTGCTGGGTGGCGGGCGCCGGTTCCGCAACGATGGCGGGGAGGTCAACCACCTGCTCGGGGTGGCCGCCTTCTCCCAGTACACGGTGGCCGCCCAGGAGTCGCTGGTGAAGCTGCCCGCCGACGCACCCCTGGAGCGGGCGGCCCTGCTGGGCTGCGCGGTCCTGACCGGGGTCGGGGCAGTGGTCAACACCGCCCGGGTCGAGCCGGGGACCGCCGTGGCCGTGTTCGGCCTCGGCGGCATCGGGCTGTGCGCGGTCATGGGCGCCCGGCTGGCGGGCGCCACCCCGATCGTCGCCGTCGACCTGGTGGAGGGCAAGCTCCGCCTGGCCCGCGAGCTTGGGGCGACTGCGACCGTGCACGCCACCGACACCGCCGATCCCGTCGAGGCAGTCCGGGAGCTGACCGGCGGCGGCGCCCACTGCGCCTTCGAGAGCGTCGGCAGCGAGCAGGTCCTCGCTCAGGCGTACGCCGCGACCCGCCGCGGGGGCACGACCGTGGCCATCGGCCTGCCGCACCCCAGCAAGCGCCTGGCCGTCCCGGCTGTCACCGTGGTCGCCGAGGAGCGTACGATCAAGGGCTCCTACATGGGCTCGGCGGTGCCCAGGCGGGACATCCCCCGCCTGCTCGGCCTCCATCAGGCGGGTCTCTTGCCGGTCGACCGGCTGGTCACCGCGACCATCACGCTGGATGACATCAACCCCGCCTTCGACCGCCTAGCCGCCGGCGAGGCCGTCCGCCAGCTCGTCGGCTTCGGTCGCGAGCACGCATGAGACGAGCCGCCAGGCGATGGCAGTTTGGCGGGGTGTATGGCCGTCGACCCCGAGCTGTCATGTGCCGCGGCGTGTCAACTACGCGCGCGAGGCTGGTTGAAACCCCCGTTCAGACTCTTCGAAGACGCTCTAGCCCGCTGTGAACCGTCTCAAGGCCCGATTGGCGGCCCTGGAATCGTGCTTGCGCCGAGCAAGTGGAAACCTCGTGAGTTTCCAAAGAGTCCCAGGCGTATCTGACTACCGACAGCGAGCAGAATGCTGCCAATCGGGCATTGCTCCTAGTCAAGCAAGATTCACCTGGGTGGGCCTAAGTGGACTTGAACCACTGACCTCTGCCTTATCAGGGCAGCGCTCTAACCGACTGAGCTATAGGCCCGCATGGTGGTGGCCCGCCATGGGCACAAATTGAAAGGCTAGCTGATCCTCAGTGACGGCCTCAAATCTGTTCAGCGTACGGCCCCAAAGGGCACCCGTCTCCTGCTCTGCATAGCTTGCTGACGGTCTACATACGTTGCAACGCGTGCAGAGCGACCGGACCCACGTGCGCGTGCGAAACCGACGCCCAGAGGAGGCAACAGGTCTTCCTCAGTCCTCGGCGAGAGTGATCTCGAGGCCGCCAAGCATCGTGGCTGCGAGGTTATAGAGGAATGAACCGAGTGTCGCCAGCGCGGTAAAGATCACTACATCGACACAGGCGATCAAGGCGGTCACACCCATCACCTTCTGGGTGTTGATGTACTCCTGGATCCGGAACGGCGTGGTGTCGCCCGGCGTCGATACCACGCTACGGACGATTTCGTTGACCGAGTCGAAGAGCTGCGAGGTGCTCAGCACCGTCCATATCGAGTAGACGGCGGCGACGAGCATGATGCCGGCCGCGATCGAGAAGAGGAACGAAGTCTTCATCACCGACCACGGGTCGAGCTTCGACAGCCGCAGCCGCGCCTTCCGGGTTCGCCGGGCCGCGCCCACCTTGGGCTTCCCGGCGTGATGGGCCTCGGCTCCAGCAACCTCGTGAACTCCACCAACGGGCATCGTTCTCCCCGTCGGCGCGTCCTTGAGCGCCTGGACCGGTGGTGGCAGCGGCTGTCCGGGAGTGGCAGGCTGCGTCGGTGCCGCTGGTATGAAAGCTGCGGGAGGTGCACTGGGTGCGCCGCCCTGGACGGGAGGCGTACGACCGGTGATCTCTTCCGGGCGGGCCGGTTGTGACGTGCTCGGCTGTCCCGCCGGAGCCTGCGGACCGACCTGGGTCGTGGCTGCCGCGCTGGGGCCGGCGACCACCGCGGCTCCTGGGCCTGTCGGAGTGCGAGGTTGGCCTCCTGGTGCGGGCTGCGGCGGCGTCCGAGCCTGCTGGCCCGGCTGAGTCGTGGGAGCTGGAGGTTCTTGCTGTACAGGCGGAGCAGCCACGTTGCCCTCGGGCTGCTCTGCCTCCTCGGCCTTCTTTCCTATTCCCAGGCGTGCTAGCAGGGAGTGCTTGGGTGGTGGAGGCGGCGGCGGATCCCATACCGGTACAGCGCCCGGGGCTTGGCCACCGGCCTGAGGTTGCGGATGCGGTTGAGCGGGCGGCGACGGCGCCTGATTCGGCTGAGTCGTCTGCGACGGCCCCTGATTCTGCGGCGGGCCCTGCCTTTGCGGCGACGGTGCTTGCTTCTGCTGCGTCTGCTGCGTCGGTGCCTGCTTCTGCTCCGACTGCGGCGCAGCCGCCTGCTTCTGCTGAACCGGCGGGCGGCTCGAGGACTCACTCGGATGCCCGCCGACTGGTGGCTGCGGACGGGCGGCTGCGGGTGGCTGCGGACCGGCGGCGGTTCCGGGAGACTGCGGGCTGGTTGTCCCACTGACCGGGCCACCTCGAGCGGCAGCTGCACTCGCAGGTGTGGTCCCTACCTGCCCTTCTCGGGCCTGCTTGTTCTGGCCGTTCGGGCTCGTAGGCTCTTGGCCCTGGGCCTTCGAATTGGGCATGCCGGGAGTGGCCGGGCTCTGCGGACGGGGCGTACCGGGGCTCTGCGGTGCGTCTCGGCGTTCCTCCGCGCTCACCTCGACGCGGTTAGGGGAGCTGTGACCTGTCGGCGCTTGGGCGGTGGGCTGTTCCGCGTTGCCTTTATTCACTGTCTTCCTCCTGGACACCTGCATCTTCAGGTACCCCCTTCGGGGTCACAGGCCACACTTTCGGTCCTGACCCCTGCGAGGAATCGTCCTCGACCACGCCCGAGGTCGAATTGGAATCATCACCCGCAGGAGCCTCATCTGCAAGTTGTGCCACTTCTGCTGTTGTCTCGGGGTTGAGCGCAATCACAACGACCGAGTCGTTCTCACCCACTCCTACGAACCTGACGCCCATCGTGTCACGCCCCTTGACCGGAACCTCGGCAACAGCGCTGCGAGTGATCTGACCACTTGCTTTGATGGCGATGACTTCATCATTGTCAGTCACCACCAATCCCCCGACCAACGAACCACGGCCCTCGTTAAGTTTCATTGCCTTGATGCCGAGACCGCCCCTACCCTGCGGCCGGTACTCGAAGACGTGGGTACGTTTCGCGAAGCCGCCATCGGTCACGGTAAACACAAAACGATCATCGTCGGCACCGCCCGCTCGGATGACGGACATCGACAGCAGCTCATCGCCCGGACGGAACTTCATTCCCGTGACGCCGGAGGTCGCACGCCCCATCGGCCGCAGCTCGGACTCGTTTGCGGGGAAGCGAATTGCCTGACCCTTGCGAGAGATCAGCAGCACTTCGTCGTCAGGGCCGCTTAGCGCCGCGCCGATCAGCTCGTCGTCCTCATCACGGAAGTTGATCGCGATGATTCCGGCCTGCCGGGGTGAGTCGTAGACCGACAGTGCAGTCTTCTTTACCAGGCCGCGCTTGGTCGCCAACAAAAGGTAGGGCGACGCTGAGTAATCCCGGATTGCCAGGACCTGCGCGATCTCCTCGTCCGGCATAAAGGACAGCAAGCCAGCGACGTGCCCACCGCGTGCGTCCCGGCCGGCCTCAGGCAGTTGCCAAACCTTGGCGCGATAGACCCGGCCTTTATTGGTGAAGAACAAGATCCAATGGTGGTTGGTAGTAACGAACAGGTGCTCAACCTCATCGTCGGTGCGTAGTGTTGCGCCGCGTACGCCCTTGCCACCGCGCTTTTGCACCCGGTACAGGTCGGTGTTGGTGCGCTTCGCGTAACCGCCGCGGGTGATCGTGACCACCACATCGGAGTCAGGAATTAGGTCTTCATTCGAAAGATCACCATCCGCGGCAATGATCTTGGTACGCCGCTCGTCACCGTACTTCTCGACGATCTCCGCCAGCTCCTCGCTGATGATCTTGCGCTGCCGCTCCGGCTTGGCCAGGATGTCGGTCAGATCGGCGATGATTCGTTCGTACTCAGCCAGCTGATCAACGATCCGCTGCCGCTCCAATGCCGCCAGCCTGCGGAGTTGCATGTCCAAGATCGCATTGGCCTGCAGGTCGTCGATCTCCAGCAGCGTCTTGAGTCCTTCGCGGGCATCATCGGTGCTCGGACTGCGCCGAATCAGCGCGATCACCGCGTCCAACTGGTCGAGTGCAATCACCAGACCGCGATAGATGTGGGCGCGAGCCTGCGCATCGTCCAAACGGTGTTGGGTACGCCGCTGGATGACCTCGATCTGGTGGCTGATCCAGTAGCTGATGAACTGGTCCAGCCGAAGCGTACGCGGCACGTCGTCGACCAGCGCCAACATGTTGCAGCCGAAGGTGTCTTGCAGCTGAGTGTGCTTGTAGACATTGTTCAGCACCACCCGCGGCTGGGCGTCACGCTTGAGCACGATCACCAAACGCTGCCCGGTACGCGCTGAGGAGTCGTCGCGGATATCAGCAATGCCGTTGATCTTGCCGGTGGTAACCAGCTCGGCGATCTTGAGCGCCAGGTTGTCCGGGTTGACCATGTGTGGCAGCTCGGTGACGACTAGCTGCGTGCGGCCGGCCCGGTCTTCCTCGATGTCGACGACGGCCCGCATGATCACCGAGCCGCGGCCGGTCCGATAGGCCTCCTCGATACCACGGCGGCCGACGATCAATGCGCCATTCGGGAAGTCTGGACCATGGACGCGCTCGACCGCCGCCTCCAGTAGCTCCTCGGGGGGAGCGTCTGGGTGCTCTAGCGACCACTGCACAGCTGAGGCGACCTCGCGCAGGTTCTGCGCGGGAATGTTGGTCGCCATGCCGACGGCGATGCCGGTGGACCCGTTGACCAGCAGGTTCGGGAAGCGGCTCGGCAGAACGACCGGCTCTTGCTCCTTGCCGTCGTAATTGGGCTTGAAATCAACCGCGTTCTCGGTGATGTCGCGCACCATCTCCATGGCCAGCGGCGCCATCTTGCACTCGGTGTAGCGCATGGCGGCGGCCTTGTCATTGCCCGCGGAGCCGAAGTTTCCTTGTCCAGAAACCAGCGGGTAGCGCATCACCCACGGCTGAGCGAGGCGGACCAAGGTGTCGTAGATGGCTGTGTCGCCATGCGGGTGGTATTGACCCATGACCTCGCCAACGACACGGGCGCATTTGTTCCAACCTCGATCCGGCCGGTAACCGCCGTCGTACATCGCGTAGAGGATTCGCCGGTGCACCGGCTTGAGCCCGTCGCGAACATCCGGCAGCGCACGCCCCACAATCACGCTCATCGCGTAATCGAGGTAGGACTTCTGGATCTCGTCCTGTAGATCCACCGGCTCCCGCCGGTCGGTCATCGGCTCGTTGGGGATGTCAGTCATGAATTACGGGCTCTCCTTTCCGACTTGTCAGCGTGTGTGGTCGTCATAGCGACCACCGACGCTGACAACTCGGAGTTAGATGTCGAGGAAGCGGACGTCCTTGGCGTTGCGTTGGATGAAGGTACGGCGCTGCTCGACGTCCTCCCCCATCAAGATCGAGAACATCTCGTCGGCCTGAGCAGCGTCCTCGAGAGTGACCTGCAACAGGATGCGGTTGTTCGGATCCATCGTGGTGTCCCACAGCTGGTCAGGGTTCATCTCGCCGAGACCCTTGTAGCGCTGGATCGCGTTCTCTTTCGGCAGCCGCTTGCCTTCCTCAGCTCCGACGCGGAGCAGCGCATCCCGCTCGGCATCGGTGTAGGCCAGCTCATGCGGCGCGTTGCTCCAGCCGATCCGAAACAGTGGTGGCTGGGCCAGGAAGACATGCCCGGCCTCGATCAACGGCCGCATAAAGCGGAACATCAAGGTCAGCAGCAGGGTACGGATGTGCGCACCGTCCACGTCGGCATCGGCCATCAAGATGATCTTGTGATATCTCAGTTTGGCGATGTCGAAGTCCTCATGGACCCCAGTCCCGAGCGCTGAAATGATCGCCTGTACTTCGGTGTTCTGCAGGATCCGATCGATCCGGGCCTTCTCGACGTTCAAGATCTTGCCGCGAATCGGCAAGATCGCCTGGATCCGCGGATCCCGACCACCCTTGGCCGACCCGCCGGCCGAGTCCCCTTCAACGACGAAAATCTCGCATTCCTCAGGGTCGGTCGACTGGCAATCCGCCAGCTTTCCAGGCAGCCCGCTGCGGCCCAACAATCCTTTACGATCACGCGCGGCGTCGCGCGCCTTCCGCGCCGCTATCCGTGCGATTGCGGCCGCCTGGCCCTTGCGGATGATGTTCTTCGCCTGGACCGGGTTGCGGTCGAACCAGTCGCCCAGGCGGTCGCCCACGACCTTCTGCACGAAGGCCTTCGCCTCGGTGTTGCCGAGCTTCGTCTTGGTCTGACCCTCGAACTGCGGTTCGGCGAGCTTGATCGAAATGATCGCGGTAAGTCCCTCGCGAATGTCGTCACCGGACAGCCGGTCATCTGGTTTCTTGATCAACCCCCAGTTCTCGCCCCACTTGTTGGCGGTATTCGTCAGCGCTGCCCGGAAGCCCTCCTCGTGAGTGCCACCTTCATGAGTGTTGATCGTGTTGGCGAAGGTGTGCACCGACTCGGTGTAGGAGGTGTTCCACTGCATGGCGACTTCGAGGCTGATTCCCCGGTCCGGGCGATCGGCTTCGAACGCGATCACCGAGGAGTGCACGGGTTCCTTGCTGCCGGTCAAATAACGGACGTAGTCGATCAAGCCCTCGTCGTAGCGGAAGGTGTCGGCATATGCATTGCCGTCCTCATCCTTGTGGTCGGGTCGCTCGTCGACGATGGTGATCGTCAGGCCCTTGTTGAGGAAGGCCATCTCCCGGAGCCGCGCTGCGAGGGTGTCGTAGGAATAGTTCGTCGTCTCGAAGATGTCCCGACTGGCGTAGAAGGTGACGGTAGTGCCCGTCTCTTCACTCGGCTCCAATCGCTCCAATGGCCCATCCGGCTCGCCGAGGGAGAAGCTTTGCGTCCACCGGTAGCCGTCGCGTTTGACATCGACCAACAGGCGTGTCGACAACGCATTGACGACCGAAACTCCGACGCCGTGCAGCCCGCCGGAGACCTTGTAGCCGCCGCCACCGAACTTGCCGCCCGCATGAAGCACCGTGAGTGCCAAGGTGACAGCTGGGATCTTTTCCTTCGGGTGGTCCTTGACCGGAATGCCGCGACCGTTGTCGCTCACCTGAATTCCGCCCTCAGGCAAAATGCGGACGACGATGGTGTCGCAGTATCCGGCGAGTGCCTCGTCCACTGCGTTGTCCACCACTTCATAGACGAGGTGGTGGAGGCCGCGCTCCCCCGTCGAGCCGATATACATGCTTGGGCGCTTCCGGACCGCTTCCAATCCTTCAAGGACGGTGATCGACTCCGAGTCGTACACACCCGGCTCAATGTGATTGATGACCGCATCTGCCGCCGGATGCGGCCGCGAATTGACGGTGATGGGGTCGCGTTGGGTCGGGTTGACGTCGTCGGGCTGGTCGAATTGCTGCACCGGCGCGGGGCTCCTGTCAGACGTGCGCCGCCCGGACCTCACCCTGTGAACAGGTGACGCAGGCGGCACGCCAAAGTCGTCGTTCTCTTGGTTCTGATGGTCACGTTGACGGATTCGATGGCCCTTTCTCAGCGGCCGTACGAGGCGTTTCACCCGCCCTTGCGACCCTGTCTAGTTTACCGCGCTGGCAGGACGAAGGGGCTGTTCCAGCTGAGCTCTGGGCACACAAAAGTGGGTCTGGCAAGGTCTCTGGGGTCAATTTGCGGCTGTACGGGCCACTCGATGAGTCCCCCCACGCACCCGCTAGCCCTCAGAGCACCATGGGCCGTTGAACATAGGACCCACTTGCAACTCAACGACCAGAACAAATCCAGAAGCCCTCCAGCCTTGGCATGCCCCCGGCACTGCCTACACTGAGCCGGTGCAGACGGCCCCAACTGCGTCAAATCAAAGCACCGCCGGTAACGATGCAGGCACAGCCGATGCCACCTGGCCGCCGCCCAGCGATCCACCTGGCCCAGACCCGGCAGCCCGCAAGACCATCCCGGCGCCGCTCTTGTACGGATCGATCCTGCTCGCGCTGGTGCTGCTCGTCGTCATGTGGGGATTCGGCGGCTTCAAGAAACGGACCGATCTCCTGAAGACCACGCTCCTGGCACGTTGTTCACCACAGGGCCGTATGAGTTCCGCTTCACCGAGGCGACTGCGCAGCACAAGAAGAACTACGACGGCAAGCCGTATTGGCGGGTCGTGATGATTGGCGAGGGCCGGACAACAGGCAAGGAGTCCATTAGTCCCAGCTACTGCCCAATAGCGGGATGTTCCTCAGCAAGGACGATCTAAGCCAGCAGATCATCATGCCCGACATGGTGCGGATGGGAGAGGAGGGATACGACGGGCACCGATTCACGCCAGGTCTGCCGCGCATTCCCTTTTCCGTGGTGTTCAAGTACGACGACAGGTATCAGCCAGGCCCAACGATTCGCTTCGTCGTCTGGGATGTGGTCCATGGCAAGCACTTCCTG
>JAICEV010000118.1 GCA_025923975.1 Propionibacteriaceae bacterium | reverse complement strand
TGATCCTCATTGCCTCTCCCCTTTCGGGCGCCACCGCTCGGTAAGGCGGTCCAACGGCGCCGGGTCTATGTAGTGGAACTTGAACCGGCCGTCCCGACGGGTGCGTACGAGCCCCGCGTCGGCGAGCACGTCGAGATGCTGGGAGATCGCCTGGCGGGACGACGAGATCCCATACTTCATCGTCAGCCGCGAGCAGATCTCGAACAGAGTCTGGCCATCGCGCTCAGCCAGCTCGTCGAGAATCGTGCGCCGCGTCGGGTCGGCCAGGGCGCGGAACACGTCGCCCATGTGAACCATCATAGGCAAGCAATCACTTGCCTATCAAGGGCGCGGCTAGTGTTCCTCAGCTCACGAAGCGGGGCGGCAGGACAGGATCAGAGCGCGCGTGCCAACCAGTTCCAGCCTCACAACCAGTTCCAGCCTCGCCCCGGAGGACTCGCCAGCAACCGGGTACCTCAACCCGGATTCGTCGCACGATCGGCTCCCTCGGTCAGGTCTTGTCGGGGAACGAGTGGTGTTCATGGGTGACGACCCAGCGGTCGCCGTCGCGCCGCAGTCCGACTGTCAGCCGGAGCCGGTTGCTGGGGTCGCGCTCCAGCTCCTCCGGCGTGCCGCAGCGCAGCAGTGCGTGCGCGAAGGCCACGTCCTCCCCGGCGGTGACGTCGAGCGAGACGATCTCGAACGATGCACCCTGGCGCTGCCAGGTGAGGAACGGTGGCCAGGTCTCGCGGTAAGCAGCGATCCCGCGTACGCCGTCTTCCGGTGGTGGCACGTCGAACATGACAATGTCGTCGCTGTGATCAGCCAGCACCGCATCCAAATCACCGCGGTGTACCGCATCGGCCCAGTTCTCGATGAGCTCCCTGATCTGTGTCGCGTTATCACTCATGTCAGCACAGACCACCGTTTCCCGCCGAACTCATCGCTATCGTCTCTCCTCCTGCCTTCTCGGAAGAACTCGGGCTTGTGGCCCACTCTTACGGTCGCCGCCGCGTCGGTCAGCTGGTGGGCTCTGAGACGTCTGTGCCGGTGGACGTCGGCGCCTCCTCGATGAGCACGAGGAGATTGTCCTAGGGGTCGGCGAAGGTGAAGGGCGGCTGTTCGTGATCAGTCAGGTCTGTGCCGGACTGCCTTTTGCCAACTGTGCGCTGAGGTAGCGCAACTTCCCACTCTCGAGCCTGGCGTAGTTCCTGGTCCCGGCGATGCCGGCAAACACCCGGAACGGCCGGTGAAACACGCGCGGGATAAAAGCGTCGATGAGGTCCAGCTTCCGTGCATTGTCCAGCTGCAGGGCGGTCAGGACATTGGTTGTGATGTCGGTTTCCTTCTCAACCGTCAGGCCGCAGGCGTTGAACTGTTCCCGAAGGTTATAGACGCCGTCCACGCTGCGCAGATCGGCAAAGAAAAACCGGCCACCAGGTCGCAACACCCGGAACACCTCGGAAAGAAAGGTGTCCATGGACTCATAGCAGTGTGAGGATTCGATATTGACAACTGCGTCGAAAGACGAGGCCGCAAACGGCATTGATAGGGCGTCGCCACACACAAATGCCAAGCCTGGCACCAGCCGATGCTGGTTGCACAACTCCACCGCCTCGGGGGAGAAGTCCATCCCCGTCATCGATCGTGGTTGCAGGTAGCGGCTGATGAATGAGGCGCCGCCACCTCTTCCTGAGCCGACCTCCAAGACATCCCTGTTTGCTAGATCAAAGCCGCCGATCGCATGCAAATACAGCTGAATGCACAACCGATCGGGTTCATCAGAGGAATTCAACGGCGGCGCGCCGACATCTAGGCTCGCGGGAGCATAGCCATAGTTCATAAACGCCCAGTCCGGCGTCGACACACGTTTCGCCAATGCTCCATAACAGGCTCGCCACACGAATCGCCGGAGGGACATAGGCCAAGGTACCGCTCCGTCGAGCCCACCCTCCGGCGAACGATACTGCCGGACGCCGGCACCCAGTGCCAGTGCCTGAGCGGGTACCGGGACGCGTTCCTGCTGGAACGTGGTCACACGGAACCAGTAACGGGCCGCGCCCTGAGGTGGCATGGGAGAAATCCGCCCTGTGATCGGGGTGTCTACCAGCTGGGACATTGAGTCGTTGTCCGCAATTGTGAGATCGGGTCAATAACCGCCTGAGGACAGAAAGGTCCGTCATGTCTGTGATACGCCGACACCCTGTCATCACTTTTTTCCTTCTCACCTACGCCCTCAGCTGGGGCGCCATTCCCTGGCAGAGCTTCTTCGCCCCGGGCGTCCTGGTCGCGGCACTCATCGTGGTGTCCCTGACCGAGGGCGTCGCCGGGCTGAAGGCCATGGGGTCGCGGCTAATCCGATGGCGGGTCAGCTGGATCTGGTACGCACTCGCCCTCGGCGTACCCCTGGCGATCAAGTTCGCCTCAATCGGGCTGAACAACGCAGTTGGCGCACCCACAGCGCACATCGCCGAATTCACCGTCTGGTACGCCCTACCGATGGCGATTGCCATCAATATTGTCAATCCCATCAACGCCCAGCTGCCGGAGGAGGCCAGCTTCCGTGGCTGGGCGCAGCCCAAGCTGCAGACCACCCGGACACCACTGGCCGCCACCTTGCTCATGGCCGTCGGAGTCACCATCTGGCATATCCCGTTGACCCTGATGCCCCAGTTCGGGTCGAGCCCGATCGAGACCCTGGCCACCATCGGAGTGACCTTCTGGTACGCCTGGTTGTTCAACCACGCCTCGGGCAGCGCGTTGCTCACACTGATCGCGCATGCGACCGAGGGCACCATCGAAACCAGCACCCTTTGGCAGGACGCTGCCGACACCATCCGGATGATGTGGATCGACAGCCTCATGTGGTTCGCGTTCGCTATCGGCCTGGTGATCTTCAACCGTCGGTTCTGGACTCAACCGCCAGCACAGGTCGACGGCCCCGATCCTGCTCGTACCCGGGTTGGGTCGCGGTCGTGAGACCTACCTCGAAGTCGTATCCGACAGTTCGCGCCGATCGCGTGGACGCCAGCAAGGAGGCCACCATGTCCGAATCGCCGCTCAGCAAGTATGCGGGTCCAATCGCGGTCATCGCCGGCGGGCTGTTCGCCGTAGTCCATGTTGGACAGTTCTTGGTGATGGACCGCAGCGACCTTGTTGCAATGATGACCGATCCAGTGTTTCTGATCTTCAACGCCGCGTACGCCATCACGTTTCCGTTGTTGTTGATCGCCTTGGTTGCCTTGTATTGGCGACAAGCAGGCGAGACAGGACTTTTCGGAGCGGTCGCTTTCTGCATCGCGACGACCGGCACCGTCGCGCTGGCCGGCGACATGTGGTTTGAAGGTTTCGCGGTGCCGTGGCTCGCTCAGGTTGCTCCGGTGGTGTTCAGCGCGGATAAAAGCGGCAGCCTGCTGATGGCCGCCTGGTTGGTCAGTGTTGTGCTTTTTTCGCTCGGCTGGATCCTGTTCGGCCTGGCGTCGTTGCGGGCGCGGGTTTTCCCGCGAGCATTGTCGGTTGCCGTCGTCATCGGCGGCCTGATCGGCTTCCAGGCCGCGATGCCTCCATGGGGCGTAGCGCTAGGGCTGGCCGTCGCAGCGGTCGGAGTCTGGCTGATCCGGCAGGCCCGTATGGGCCAGCCGGTCCCGGCACAGCCGGTTCCCGAACCGATCGCTGTAGCAGAGCCGCCGCGGTGGTAGTAACTGCGCACACGGAGGGATTTCGAACCGCCAACCTTCTGACTGATCCGTGGTCTGCCACCCGTCGCGGACAGGATTCGATCGCATGACCGCTAGCGTCATGGCATGAGCGAAACGACCACGACATCTGACAGCGAGCCTCGCCCGTTCCGGATCGACATCCCGCAAGCCGACCTCGATGATCTGCGCGAGCGGCTGGCCCGCACCCGCTGGCCGGCCGAGCTGCCCGGTGCCGGCTGGGAGGCCGGCGTGCCGCTGGGCTACCTGAAAGACCTAGCCGCCTACTGGCGCACCGATTACGACTGGCGCGCCTACGAGGCGCAGCTGAACGAGTTCCCGCAGTTCACCACCGTCCTCGACGGCCAGGACGTGCACTTTGTGCACGTCCGCTCCCCCCAGCCGGACGCGCTACCGCTGATCATCACCCACGGCTGGCCCGGCTCGGTCGTCGAGTTCATGAACATCATCGGCCCGCTGACCGACCCCGCAAGACATGGCGGCGATCCCGCCGACGCCTTCCACGTCGTCGCCCCGTCCCTGCCCGGCTTCGGCTTCTCCCGCCCGCTCGCCGGCCCGGGATGGGACACCGGCCGGGTCGCAGGTGCGTGGGCTGAACTGATGCACCGCCTCGGCTACCACCGGTACGGCGCCCAGGGTGGCGACACCGGCTCGACCGTCTCGCCCGAGCTTGGCCGCATCGACCCCGAGCATGTCGTCGGCGTGCATGTCAACAACCTGGGCACCTTCCCCTCCGGCGACCCGGCCGAACTAACCGGCCTAAGCGGGGCCGACCAGGAGCGCCTCGCGCTCCTGGAGAAGTGGGGCCGTGACATGAGCGGGTATGCCATCGTCCAGTCAACCCGGCCGCAGACAGTCTCCTACGCCCTCACCGATTCACCGGTCGGCCAGCTCGCCTGGATCGTCGAGAAGTTCAAGGAATGGACCGACCCGCACGCCAGCCTGCCGGAAGACGCCGTCGGCCGCGACCTGATCCTTACCGACGTGAGCGTGTATTGGCTGACCGGCACAGCTGGCTCCGCAGCCCGAATCTACTACGAAGGCGCGCGCACCTGGGGCCAGTCCCAGCCACGATCACCGGTATCGACTGCGGTGGCGGTGTTCCCCGGCGACACCACGATCCGGCCCCTCGCCGAGCGCGACCACAACGTGGTGCATTGGGCCGAGTTCAGCCGCGGCGGCCACTTCGCCGCGATGGAAGCACCCGACCTCCTGGTCAGCGACGTACGCGAATTCTTCCGTCAGTTCCGATGACGCTCCGGTGAGACGGCAGGCCATGCGCGGCCTTCATCACGAGCGGCGAGGACATGGTCCAGTGCCTCAAGTCGTCAAGGGAGGACGACGATTCCGTCCTCGTCGGAGACCACGGTTCGGCCAGGACTGACCCGCACTCCGCCGATCTCGATCGGCTGGTCAACCTGGCCCGCGCCGGTCTTGCCGCTCTTGCGTGGGTTCGTACCCAGCGCCTTGATGCCAATGTCTAGACCATTCAGGGCGACGCTGTCGCGGACCGCCCCGTTGATCACCAGACCGGCCCAGCCGCGATCTACGGCGATACCGGCGATCACGTCACCGACCAACGCCGCGCGTAATGAACCACCACCGTCGACGACCAGCACCGCGCCGGCGGCGTCGGGCCATTCAGCCAGCGTCGACTTGATCAGTGCGTTGTCCTCGAAGCACTTGATCGTCACCGCACGACCTGCGAAGCGAGTACGTCTACCGAAGCTCCGCAGCTGGAGCGGGATCGACTGCAGTGCCTCACCGTGTAGGTCGACCAGGTCGGCTGTGCTCATCTGGTCAGACGATTCCGTTGACATCAGGCCGCCTGCACGGTGAGTACCGGGCTGGGTGAGTCCAGGTGCTCGTAAGTAACGCGCACCGTCACTCGCGCGTCTCCCTGCCATCGGGATGAGCTGAGGTCGTCGCTGCATCGGGCAGGTCGATGTGGCGGTGCTCCGCCACCGAGAGGGCCGGCTCCTCCGCAACCGCCTCGACCACTGCGGCTGCCTTGGCCGGCAGCATGCGCCGGATAGCCTTAAACAGCCACGGCCAGATCAGTATCAATACGATGATCGCGTACGCAGTGATCGCGATTGCCGACAGTTCAAACTCGCCGGTGGCCGGGTTGGTGCTCCCGAACAAGCCACGCCACTCGCCGGATGACAGTTGTAGCGCCCTGCGACCCTGCAGCTCGACGCGCGGGCCCAAGATCACTGCGACGATAAGCGGCAGCACCGGCAGACCGAAACGCCGCATCACGAAGCCCAGCAACCCGAGCGCCAACAGCAAGATCAGGTCGAACGGCGACCCGTTCACCGCGTAGGCCCCCATCGAGGCGAAGAACAAGATGCCGGCATACAGGTAGGGCCGCGGAATCCGCAGCAGCTTCGCCCAGATAGGTGCCAGCGGCAGGTTGAGCAGCAGCAACAGCGTGTTGCCGATGAACAGGCTTGCGATCAGACCCCAGACCAGGGCGCCTTCGCGCTGCAGTAGTAGCGGACCAGGTTGGATGCCGTACGACGTGAGCGCGGCCAGCATCACCGCGGCCGTGGCATTGGTGGGCAGACCGAGCGACAGCATCGGCACCATGGTTCCGGCCGCGCTGGCGTTGTTGGCCGCCTCCGGACCGGCGACGCCCTCGATCGCGCCCTTGCCGAACTCCTCCGGGTGCTTGGTCAGCCGCTTCTCGGTGATGTAGGACAGGAAGGTCGGAATCTCCGCCCCACCGGCGGGCACCGCACCGAACGGGAAACCGTACGCCGTGCCCCGCAGCCACGGCTTCCATGATCGCTTCCAGTCCTCCTTGCCCATGAACGGCCGGCCGACCCGGATCACGTCGGGCTCCTTACGGCGCAGGTGGGCCGCCACCCAGAGCGCCTCACCGACGGCGAAAATGCCCACAGCGACGACAACGACATCAATGCCGTCGCCGAGCTGAGGGATGCCGAAAGTGAGCCGGGCCTGACCACTGACTGCGTCGATGCCAATGAGACCGATGGTGAGGCCGATGGTGAGCGAAATGAAGCCTCGTAGCCGCGAGCTGCCCAGCACCGCTGTGACAGCTATGAAGGCGACTAGCATCACCGCGAAGTACTCCGGTGCGCCCAGTGAGATAGCGAACCGGGTCACGTACGGGGCCGTGAAGGCCAGCAGCGCGGTACCGATGGTGCCGGCCACGAAGGAGCCAAGGGCTGCCGTGGCCAGCGCTTGCGCAGCCCGGCCAGACTTGGCCATCAGGTTGCCCTCGAGGGCGGTCACCACCGAGGCCGACTCGCCGGGCGTATTCAGCAGGATCGACGTTGTCGACCCGCCGTACATGCCGCCGTAGAAGATCCCGGCAAGCATGATCATTGCGCTGGTCGGCTCCAGCCCGTACGTGACTGGCAGCAACAACGCCACGGTCATCGCGGGCCCAATTCCAGGCAGCACGCCGACCGCCGTCCCGATCACAACACCGAGCAGGGCAAGGAGAAGGTTGACCGGGGTTGCAGCAGTGGCGAAACCTTCGAGGAGGAACTGGAAGCTGTCCATCACAGGATTCCCTGCAAGATGCCGGCCGGCAGTGCGACACCCAACCCGATCGCGAAGCCGTAGAACGTACCGAGTGACAGCGCAGCGGCGATCACCAAATCGCGGATGAAGTGTCGGCTACCGAGCACGACGGCACAGCCGTAGAACAACAGACCTCCGCTGATCACCCAGCCGAGGATGTCGATCAAGAAGATGTTGGCGGCAAATACGAGGACCAGCAGTAGCACCGTCTTCAGGTCGAGCTTGGAGTGCAGGTCGATGTCCTCACCGGCCTCCTGCTCGCCCAGATGCCCCCGCGTAACGGACACGGCCAGACAGGCGGCCAAGATGATCAGCAAGCTGCCCACCAGCAAGGGCACCGGCTTCGGCCCGAGCGGGTCAGTGCCGGTGCGGTTGTTGCTCAGCTGCAGGGCATCGAGGAGGACCACGACCCCGGCCAGCGCCAGACCTGCGCATAGTAGGTAGTCGGGGACCCGGCTCGGCCGCTCGGGCTGGGCTGCCGGCACCGTAGGACCGGCAGCCGCGACTGATTCGCTCACGCTAGTCCGAGCTGGCTCAGCACTTCCTCCACCCGCTTGGTCTGGTCAGCCATGTAGCTGGAGAACTCATCGGCGGTGAGGTACGCATCGGCCCAGTCATTCTTGGTCAAGACGTCCTTCCACTCCTGACTGTCGTGCATCTTGGCCACGGCATTGACCAGGGCCTGCTTGTCGGCATCAGACAGCTCCGGCGGAGCCACGACACCGCGCCAGTTGGTGAACTCGAGGTCGATCCCGGACTCCGTCAGAGTTGGCGCGTCGATGACCTTGACCCGCTCGGCACCGCTTGTGGCGAGCACGCGGATCTCTCCGGCCTCCACCTGGTCGAGGAACTCCCCGTAGCCGGAGGCACCGAACGCTACCTTGTTACCGAGCACAGCTGGCAGCAGGTCACCGCCGCCGTCGTAGCTGACGAAGTTCACCTCCTTGGGGTCGATGCCGACCGCCTGGGCCAGCTGCATCGGCAGGAGATGGTCGGGTCCGCCTGGAGCGGAACCCCCACCGACAGCCAGCGCCTTGGGATCGGCCTTCCAGGCGTCGACCAATTCGGTGATGGTCTTGTACGGGGAGTCCTTGCCAACAACGATGGCGCCGGACTCTTCGATGAGCTTGGCGATCGGAGTCGTCTGGTCAAGCTTGGCGGTGGACTGGTTGGTGTACTGGGCGCCCACCACACCGAGACCCATCATCATCAACAGCTTGCCGTTGCCCTTCTCCGAGACCGTCCGGGCCAGCCCGGTCGTGCCGGCGGCACCGGCGAGGTTGAACACCTCAATGTCCTTCGTCGCGCCAATGTCGTCCATGACCTTGGCGGCCGCCCGGGCGGTTGTGTCGTACCCACTCCCGGGCGTGTTCGGCACCATGAACCGCAGACCAGTGAGTGGCTCGTCTGCCGGCGCTGAGGCTCCAGGCTCGGCCCGGTCGGCGGTGGCACCGCACCCAGTCGTCAGTAGCGCTGCTGCGGCGACTAGGACTGCGCCCAGCTTGAGTCGTCTGAACATCATCGTTCCTTCGTCCCGGGGCCTAGATGGCCATGGTTGGTGGGCCGAGCAGGCCATCACCGATGGTCGAGACGACAGTGCCATCGCGAACCCGGGCGTTGTCTGCTTGTGCCCTAACGGACGTTGTGGTCTCAATGGTCGCACTGGGATTGCCGCCGCGACCAGCCTCGATGCCGGAGATCCTCAACCCCACCAGCTCCAAGCCTCCGCGGCGGGCACCACACACACACTGGGCTGCACAGTGAACTGCCGCCCAAGATCGTCGGCAAACGTGCTGCGCCGCAGCCAACTCGCGAGCGGCTGT
>JAICEV010000117.1 GCA_025923975.1 Propionibacteriaceae bacterium | reverse complement strand
GCCCACGCGGTGATCGTGTGCTTGCCGATTCCGGAGCGCGGCGCGATCTCAGCCAGTCACTTGCAGAGGGAACGGCCCAGCTCGTTGCCGAGCTAGTACGGCGGCTGCCGGATATCGAGCCGTTGATCCAGCTCGACGAGCCGATGCTCCCAGCGGTGCTCGCCGGCACAATTGCCAATGCGAGCGGCTTCTCGCGGCATCGCGCCATCGAGCCTCCCGAGGTCAGCGGCGCCATCATCCACACCCGTGAGCGGCTGGCGCCGACTCCCATTGCGGTGCATTGCTGTGCGGCGGACCCGCCCATCGAACTGCTCCGCTTAGCCGGCGTCTCCGGTGTGCTCCTGGATTTCGACCAGCTGTCCAGTACGGATTGGGACGCCGTCGGAGCAACCCTCGAAGCGGGACAGTGGATCGGCATGGGGGCGTTGCCGACCAACCGTACGCCCACTCTTAATCAACTCGGCCCCGATCAAGTAGCCCGCCGCGTGCTCGGTCCGCTTCGTGATCTCGGCCTGGAGCCGCCGATTGCGGCTCGCATCGTGATCACGCCAGCCTGCGGCCTGGCCTCAGCGACCCGGGACGCCGCGGTGCACGCGCTTCGAACGCTGCGTTCCGCGGCGCAGATCGTCACCGAGCAGCTTGCGGACTAGCTGAGCGCAGGTTTCCCCACCGTAAAGAGCCACGCCTGGAAGAGGGCATCCAAGTCCTCTCCCGACACGCGCTCGGATAGGGCGATGAACTCACGTGTAGAAACATTCCCGTATTCGTTGTCCTGTGCCCAACGACGCAGGATGACGAAGAAGTCCCGCGACCCGACCTCTTGCTGCAAAACCTCCAGGGTCATGGCGCCGCGCAGATACCCCTGCGAACCGAACAGGTCCGCTGGATTACTGAAGTCTGCCGGCGCCGGTGACCACAGTTCGTCGTCGGCGGGGTTGGCGTCGTACTCGGTTTGTAACCGTTCGGCGGTACTCTGCCCGCCATGGGAGGCAGTCCAAAGCCACTCTGCATACGTTGCGAAGCCTTCGTTGAGCCAGATGTCACCCCAGTCGCTCAGCGTGACCGAGTTGCCATACCACTGATGAGCCCACTCGTGAACGTTGGTCAACTCCCTGACCGTCTCCCCTTCGTCAATGTCGAAGACAGGCCGGTTCTGGGTCTCCAGGGCGTAGTCGACATCACTGTCCTTGACCACGATCCCAGCACTGTTGAATGGGTAAGCTCCAAACCTCCGCTCCATATAGCGGATCGCTTTCGGAATAAGCGCCCGGGCGGTCGCCTGGGTACCGAGCTCCGGCTCGATGAAGCTCCAGATCGGCAGCTTGCGTCCGGTCGTTGTGGTCATCGTCGAGCGATACACGTCAAAGTTGTCGATCGCGATCATTGCCAGGTAGGTCGCCTGCTGCTTGGGCTGCACCCATCGCCAGGTCTCCAGGCCATCATGCTTCCGGACGCTCCGTAGGTCACCGCTGCCGGCCGCCTCTAGCTTGGCCGGAACGGTGATCTTCATGTCGAAGGTCGCCTTGTCGCGTGGGGTGTTGTTGTTAGGGAACCACGTCATGGCTCCGACCGGTTCGCTGAGCACGACCACACCGCCGTCGGCGGTCGGTATCCAGCCGTCTTTGGCGCCATCGGGGTCGATGTGTGTGACCGGCTTTCCGTGGTACTTGATCGTGACCGAGAAGCGGCCGTCCAAGACCTTCGAAGATTTGATGATCAACTTGTTGTCGCGCCGTGAGAAATCGGCTCTGTCTCCGTTGACCTTCACTGCGTCGACGGTGAGTCCTTCAAGGTCAAGCGAGAACGACTTCAACGGCTTCTTCGTCTTGGCGATCACAGTCGTTTTCGCCTTGATCTCTCCGGAAGTCTGGTAGCTCAGCTTGATCGCATAGTGCTTGACGTTGTAGCGGCTGCTGCCCACTTCGGGAAACAGCGAGTCAGGGGCTTGTCGCGAGCTGGTTGAGGTTGTGGTGGATTTGGCTGGATCGGCGGTTGCAATCCCAGCCGGCGCAATCAGCAGACCGAGTCCAACAGCGCTCATCGCTGCCATCGCCGAGAGGCGCGGGCGTAGGGCGAAGGCGGTCATGGAAGGCTGCGCAGCGGGCATCGACACTCCTTGAAGGGAGCGTTGGAGAGACGGACGCGCCAGACGCTAACAGCTTGAGCGGAGCGACGCGCGAGGCACGCGTTATTGCATCGTTATTTCTGCCGCCGGTCCAAATTGGCCTGAAACTGACCTCGGCACGGCTGTCGGCGGCAGGCGTTAATGTGCGTGGGTGGCGAAAGAGACCTTCTCCTTGCCGGCAGACGAGGGAGAGACTGAGCCGGAATGCGGTGGAGAAATCGAGCTTTCGGAGTCCTTGGCGAAAGCAAGTCAGCGACACGCCGATCTCAGCGAGCGGGTGAACGACGCGCGGTGGCGCTACTACGTGCTTGATGCGCCGACTATCTCCGACGGCGATTTCGACTCTCTGCTGCGCCAGCTCACCGAACTTGAAGATGCGTTCCCCGCACTTCGTACGCCGGACTCGCCGACCCAGCAGGTCGGCCCTCCGCCGTCGACCACGTTCGCTGCGGTCGAGCACCTGCAACGTTTGATGAGCCTGGACAACGCATTCACCCGCGATGAGCTGGAGCGTTGGGCACAGCGGGCGATTCGCGAGCTCGGCGAAAAGCGACTCGAGCAGTCCGGATACCTCTGTGAGCTGAAAGTCGACGGCCTGGCGATCGATCTGGTGTATCAAAGCGGGCGGCTGGTGCGCGCCGCAACCCGCGGTGACGGACGAGTGGGGGAGGACGTCACCGCCAACGTCAAGACGGTCCGGCTGATCCCGCACCGATTGTCCGGCGACGACGTTCCGGAAACACTCGAGGTACGCGGCGAGGTCTTCTTTGCGGTGGCCGACTTCACCGCTCTCAACGAGTCACTTGTTCTGGGCGGAAAAGCGCCGTTTGCCAATCCCCGCAACGCAGCAGCCGGTTCGCTGCGACAGAAGGATCCGAAGATCACCGCCTCTCGCAGTCTCGGCTTCATCTGCCACGGCATTGGGGCGCTCGAAGGCTTCACTGCCGATCGGCTCTCTGACGCGTACGCGGCTATGGATCGCTGGGGCCTGCCAGTGAGCCCGTACCGCAAATTGGCGCGGAACCTAACCGAGGTCTGGTCATACATCCAGCACTTCGGCGAGCATCGGCATTCGGTGGAGCACGAGATCGACGGCGTCGTCGTGAAGCTGGACGAGCGGGCGGTACAAGATCAGCTCGGCTCCACATCCCGTGCGCCCCGCTGGGCGATCGCGTACAAATATCCGCCAGAAGAGGTGACCACCAAGCTTCTCGACATCGACGTCAATGTCGGGCGGACCGGCCGAGTGACCCCCTACGCGATCATGGAACCGGTCCAGGTCGCCGGATCGACCGTGGGGATGGCGACGCTGCACAACGCCAGCGAGGTCATCCGTAAAGGGGTCCTCATCGGCGACACCGTGGTGCTGCGCAAGGCCGGCGACGTGATTCCAGAGATCGTCGGTCCCGTGGTCGATCTGCGCGACGGCACCGAGCGCGCATTCGTGATGCCCACTCACTGCCCGGCCTGCGGTACCGAGTTGCGGCCGGAGAAGGAAGGGGACGCCGATCTGCGTTGTCCCAACACTCGCTCGTGTCCGGCCCAGCTGCGAGAGCGGTTGTTCCACGTCGCCAGTCGTGAGGCGCTGGACATTGAAGTGCTGGGCTATCAGTCGGCGCAGGCCTTGCTCGATGCCGGCCTGCTCATCGATGAGGGTGACTTGTTCAGCCTGACCGAGGACAAGCTCAAGAAGACCGACTTCTTCACGACGAAGTCCGGCGCCCTCTCGGCAAACGGAGTAAAACTGCTGGCCAACCTCGAGGCGGCGAAAGCCCGGCCGTTGGACAAGTTCTTGGTCGCATTGTCGATCCGGCACATCGGCAAGGGCGTAGCACCCGACGTTGCAGCCGCCTTCGGCGACATCGACGCTCTGGCGAACGCCACCCCGGAGCAGCTTGCAGACGTGGAGGGCATCGGACCGACGCTGGTAACTGCAATCGTCGACTGGTTTGCCGAACCCTGGCACCGCGAGATCGTCGACAAATGGAAGGCCGCTGGCTGTGTGATGCGGAGCGAGCCCAAGGCCACGCGGGAGCAGACCCTCGCGGGGCTGTCGGTCGTCGTCACCGGCTCCGTCGAGGGTTACACCCGTGACTCGGCAGTAGAGGCGATCACGTCACGCGGGGGAAAGGTCGCTGGCTCAGTCTCCAAGAAGACCAGCTTCGTCGTCGTCGGCGAGTCCCCGGGCTCCAAGTACGACAAGGCCGTGGAACTGAAGGTTCCGGTTCTCGGTGGAGCTGAAGCCTTCGAGGTCCTGCTAGAGAAGGGTCCGGACGCGGCAGCCAAGGTGGCGACCGTCGGGGAATAGCCGGGTGGTCTTCGAACCGCCGAGCGGCGAATCAGGTCCAGCCAGTCAGATCGAGTACTTCGTTGGCGACCTCCCTAACGGACTTGTGATCCGTGGTAAGTCGGTGGACCCAAACCGGGCAGTGCTTCTCGAGCACTGCTGCCCTTGTCGGCTGCGATGCAAATGGATCTCCAGTGCCGACCCGACGTCTCGCAGTGACAGGCGCTGCCGCACCACGTCAGTGCCTGAGCCTGACCGTCCACCGATCACGAGCAGATCCGTTACCAGCGGTTCCATCGGGATTTCCACCTCTGCCCACCGCAAGCCGGTTGATCGGCCGTCGGTCTAAGCCCGGGCTGCTCTCACACGGTCTTTACAGCAGCAACGTCTGGAAGAGCTGCTGCTGATCATCGCCGATGCCGAAGCCCCAGCTGCCGGTCATGACGTAGTAGACGTACCAGCCGAGGAGAAAGATCGCGATCAAACCTCCAAGCAGTGCGAGCGAGACCCAGATCCGCATTCGCTTCTTCTGCTTGGTGCTCGGTACCTTCAGCGGACCCCATTCGCCGAGCGTCGGCTGCACCCGCGGAGGCGTTGCTCCGTGCAGATTGAGGTTGCTGAAGATCTTCGGCACCCGACCACTGTAGTCGGGGCGGTGACGGATAAGCCCGGCGTGAGGGTCGTCTGCGATCACAAGGGTGATGGCGGCCGGTTTGCGTGGGCCGGGTGGGTCGTTTCCGATCACAAGGGCGATGGCGGCCGGTTTGCGTGGGCCGTGAAGGATCGTATGGGGGTCACAGGCCTGAGGGTCGTCTGCGATCAGAAGGGCGGAGGCGGCCGGTTTGCGTGGGCCGGGTGGGTCGTTTCCGATCACAAGCGCGATGACGGCCGGCTCACGCGATCAGAAGAACCAGTCGTGCAGCCCGTAAAACCCGGTGGCAACCAGCAAGAAGCGGCACAGCCGGCCGACCAGCACGGTGAGCCCGAACCAGACCGGACTCATGGTGGTTGCCCCAGCCAAAAGGGCTACCGCGTAGAGCGGTGGGAAGCCGATGACGGCGGCAACGAAGACGATCGGCAGTCCCCAGCGTTCCTGGCCGACCAGATCAAGCAGTTTGGCTCCAGCCGCGCGAATGCGTGCCTGCGTCGGCCCAACGCGCCGCTGCTTTCGGGCCTCACGCCGATGCTTGATGAACGAGAGTTCTTTCCCCTGCCGCACACCAAAGAAGAGCAGCAGCTTTCCCACTGTCTGCCCGATCGCGATACCGATCGCAATGGGGATGGGCCCAGCCACGGCAGACATCTGCGAGGCGATGACGTACGCCTCGGCGTTGACGATCGGTATGACCGCGGACACGGTTCCGAACCCGATCGAGGTGAGCAAGGCGACCAGCTCAGCCCACCCAAATGCGCCCACTTGCAGACCGTACCCGAGGTGTCGGGTGGGGCCTACTTCACGAGCGCGGCGAGGTGATGCAGGCGGGCGATTTCGGAGTCAAGGAAGGCAGGTCCACCTAAGCGGCCGATCACGATCACGCGATCGCGAGTCAGCGGGGTCACAACCGCGGTGGTGTCGCCCCAGCCGGGACTCCAGCCCGCATCCAGATCGGTGCGGTGGGTGGCGTCGAATGGTGTGAACTTCTCCGCGATCTCAGGCGTCAGGTCCGGTGCGAGGGTGGTCGCGAAGCTGGGACGAGGCGCGCCATCCGATACGTCGATCAAGGTCGCCCAATGAGAACGAAAGACCACGGGGCATAGCGAGACAAGCGTTTCCGCCGCATGGGGCGGATCAGCCGTCATTCGCTCCAACGCCTCCAGGTCCGATTGCAGCCCGCCGCCCTCCGGATAGCGCGCAATCCACTCCACGCGTACGCCAGGCAGACTCTGGCAGGCAGTCACGATGGTCTCGGGTAACTGGTTGGGCGGCAGATCGACGATGAAGTCGTCTACGACGCTCCCGTCAGACCTCTTCTCAACGATTTCAACAGCATTGATATCGGCGTCGACGCTTCCCATGGCCGTCGCAACCGAGCCCAACGAACCTGGGCGGTCCGGCAGAGTGACCCGCATCAGGAACACGTGACCATCTTTACCTACCTCGATTACTTCCGTGTTTCGGGTCTATAACGCATGCGCTGGACACTCCGCATGACCGTGCGCGATCCGTGGAAGCCTTGTCCCGTGCCGCGCTTCGAACCCTTTACCGCGATCCGCTATGCGACCGACGACCTGGCCGCAGTGGTGGCCCCACCGTACGACGTGCTGTCCGGCGCTGACGTGGATGCGCTGGAGGCGAGGTCCGCTCACAACATCGTGCGGATCGACGTACCACGCGGTGGCGAGGACCGGTACGACGTTGCGGCGAAGACCATGCACGCCTGGCTGGATGAAGGGATCCTTGTCGTTGACCCGGAGCCCTCGTTCACCGTCTACCGCATGCGTTTTACCGACTCTGCCGGGACGCGCCGTGACATCGCCGGCGTATTGGGTGCGCTGGGGGTTGTTGATCTTGAGGCTGGCGGAGTACTGCCGCACGAGCGAACTACACCCGAGGCGTCCACCGATCGTCTCGAGCTGACACGTGCGACTGTGTCCAACCTGTCGCCGGTCTGGGGGCTCTCGTTGGCCGCCGGCTTGACCGAATTGCTCGCCGAGCCAGGTGAGGCAGTGGGCACTGTCACGGATGAGGGTGTCGTGCATGTGGTCGAACGCGTCACCGATCCGCGGCGGATTGCGGCCATTCGAGACAGGCTGGCCGCCGATGACGTGCTGATCGCCGATGGCCATCACCGCTACAGCGTCTCCCGCAGCTACCGAGACGAGATTCGGGAGGCGACTGGTCGAACCGATACACCGGCGGAGTTGACGCTCGCCTTCGTCAACGAGCTCGTGGAGGAGCAGCTGAGTGTGGAAGCAATCCACCGTCTCTACAGTGACATTGAGGTGCCAGAACTGGCAGCTGCGTTGGCCCGGTCATTTGAACTCATCCCTACCGACCGGCCGAGTTCTGACACTCTAGCGGCGATGGCCACTGAAGAATTCTTGGTGCTGGTCAGCCGTGACGGGTGCTGGCGGCTGCAGCCGAAACCGGGACGCTTCGATGGCGTACGCGCCCTGGATGGCGGTTGGCTGGAGACGACGCTTGCTGATGTCCCACTGACCGTGACCTACCAACACGGACTCGACGAAACGCTGGCCGAGGTGACCATTGGGAGCGCGTCGGCGGCAGTGCTGATTCGGCCGGTCAGCGTTGCCGAGATCGAACGGACCGCGCGCGAAGGTCTGCTGATGCCGCCGAAGTCGACCTTCTTCACACCCAAGCTGAAGACCGGATTCGTGATCCGTTCCTTGAGCGATTAGTTAAGTTGAGTCCTCCGCGAAGACCTCGCGCAGCTATCCTCCTGCTCATCCGATGGGTTGCTCTCTTGCGATTGGCGAAGATCAAGACCGCCGTCACAAGCCGATCAAGACCTGTGCAGCGAGCAGCAGCCAGCTCACCCTTCAGATTCCCGCCGCGCGATCACGCTCGCGTTCGGCTTGTTCCCGTTCGGTTCGTGTGAGACGGTTCCCCAGATGGCCGTGTTCGACGAGGCTCGCGAGCGTGTCCATGATCAGGCGGGCACCTAGCTGCGACGTCGTGTCAGCCACATCGTAGGGCGGCGCGATCTCGACGAGGTCCACTCCGGCTAGGCCTTCTGCTGCAACCATCCGAACAGCCTTCAGCGCCTCTCGAGGTGACATCCCGCCAGGTTCGGGAGTGCCGGTTCCAGGCGCATAGCCCGGATCGACAACATCAATGTCGAACGAAAGGTAGACCGCAGTTGCGTCTTTCCATGCGATCTCCAAGGAAATCTCCATTGCGCGATCCACGCCGAGCTCCTCGACATCGAACATCGTGATCACGGTGGTATCGCGTTCCTCGGCTACCTTGACGCCTGAAATGATTCCCAATCCAACCACCGATTCCGATCTGTACCAGGTTGGTCGCCGGAACGTTGGGCAGATTGGTGGCATGTGACCAGTGAGTGGTGTGCATCCGCTCATCCATCGTCGTCTCGGCAGTGTCGATGTGCCGATCAAAGTGGATGATTCCCAGCTTGCCCTCGACGTGCTTCGCAACGCCCTTCGCGTCCGGGAATCCGATGCAGTGATCACCGCCGATAATGATCGGAAATGCGCCGGCATCCAAAATGTGGGACAGGCCAAGATCAATCTGATCAAACGGCTTCTCGATGTTCGCGGGAATCACGAAGATCTCACCGGCGTCCCCGATTGTGATTTCCTCGAGGATGTCCAGCCAAGATCAGGACTGTACTGGTCGTACAAAGCGGATATGCGCCGCACCGCCTGCGGGCCGAGCCGGGTGCCGCTGAGATATGTCGTCCCCATGTCGAAGGGCGCTCCGACGACGGCGACGTCGTAGTCACCGATGTCACGGATGTTCTCCACATACGGCGACTTCGGGAATGTATTGATACCGGCGAACATCGGGGTCCAGGGCCACGGAAGAACAGTGAGATGTTTCGATCGTTGATCGACGGCGCAGCGGACAGACCGAGATCGAGACTGCGCTCGACCAGCTCCCGGCGCTTCACCTCAGGGATGTCTTCAAACGGCGGCGGGCGCGCATACCTGAAAGCGCGGCTCGTTCTCAGTGTCTCGAGGGAGCATCTGCAGCTCCAGCGGCCAATGTCCATGGCAACGACTCGAGAGTGCACGGTGACCTAGGATTGGCCGGACCCCAACGACAGAGGAGATCGAGAGG
>JAICEV010000116.1 GCA_025923975.1 Propionibacteriaceae bacterium | reverse complement strand
GTTACTCGCACCAAGGCGTCTGGTGTGCACCGGCGCGGCCAGCGCCCTGGTCTCGACAAGCTCCCCGGCTTCGGCGAGCTCGGTATTGAAGGCCTCCATGAAGGCGGCCATTGCCGCAAAGTCATCAGGTGACCAGGCGGGTAGATCGCTGGCCCGACCAGCCATTCCGTCGTAATCCTGCTGCGAGGCGTAGCTCAAGATCATGTACTTCATGTCGCTCCCCTTTCGGCGGCACCCCGTTTGTGCCTCTCATGGTGACGTCGAGGCTGGAGACAGATATCGGACAACTCAGACCGACGTACCGAACGCCGGATGCTGCGAACGGAAGCGTGGCGTGAAGCTGGGCTCATGGTGCGAGTCAGGCTATCGCCATCTCTGCCGTGAGCAGCCGCTCGCGGCATGCCAGGATCGGGCTATGAACGAAGCCTCTGTTACGCCGCCGGTGCCCTCAGCTGCCGGGACGGACCACGGGGATCGCGATCATCTACGCAGAGAGGCCTGGACTATGGCCCTCTATGTCACCGTCTGTTTGCTCGCTGCGCTGACCGCACTCCAGAACGTCGTCGCGGTCCCCGGCCGCGTGCTGGGCCTGGTGTGGGGTACCACCATCGGTCTGGCCTTGGCGCATCTGTTTGCATTTCGCATTGCCGGCCGCCTTGTTCAGGATGGGCGGCTCGCCAAGGGCGATCAAATCGCCTCGGGGATCCAGCTAGCCGCAGCGGCCGCCGTTGCGCTGCTGGTCAGCATCCCTGTTCTCATTGCGCCGCCGGCTGATGAGCTCACCTGGGCCGGCTATGTCTGCGCCGCGATCATCGGTGTGGTCGGTTACGGGGTCGCTCGCGCCGCCGAACAGAGCCGGATGCGCGCATCGCTGTTCGGCCTTGGGGTCCTCGCTCTCGCCACCGTCGTCGCGGCGCTGAAACACGCGTTGGCGAGTCATTAGGACTCGAGCCCGGAGGCAACCTCGTCCATAACGTGAATGAGAGACTTACCGATATGGCAGCGCCGAGACCTTTGACACTTGCGGGTAGGGCGCTGAGCAACGGCCTGTATCGAGTATTTGGCGGCCGAGTGATGGGCAAGGCTCGCGGCATGCCGGTCTTGTTGATCACGGTCCCCGGCCGTAAGACGGGCGATCCGCACACCACGCCCGTCTCGTACTTCGAAGACGATGGCCAATTCATCGTGACCGGTTCGGGTTCTGGATCTGCAAGAGAACCTCAGTGGTTCAAGAACCTGCGTCACACCGACCAGGCAGATATCGAGGTCGGGCGGCGAAAACTGGCCGTGAGCGTGGCCGTCATTGAGGGTGCCCAGCGCGAGATCCTCTGGCAACGATTGCTCGTACGCGCACCCTTCTTCGCCGACTACCAAAGCAAGGTCGAGCGAGAGATACCAATGGCAATCCTGACTCCAAAGTCCTGATCACCCGGTGAGGTGGTCGAAGTCTCCTCGGACCCAGGCGATGTAGCGGTCAGCGGAGCGTCGTACCCACCCGGCGGCGTCGCCAATGGTCTGCCCGCCGAAGTTGTCGTAGAGCCGGTCGAAGTCGAGTTGCAGCACCCGGTCAGCCACCTTCGCCACGACGGCCGCCGATAGCGGAATCTTGTTCGGGTAGCTGCGCATGAACGAGACCCAGTGCTCGTCCGGTGTGCAGGCCACGGTGTCACCGCTCAGGAGCACACCGCGACCGTCAGCCCCAGTAAAGTGAACAACGGCGCTCCCCGGGAAGTGGCCGCCAATTCGATGAAGCACCACTCCCGGCAGGACTTCGGTCTTCTCCTCCCAAAATGTGACCACCGGATCGTCTCGTTGGAGCCACTCTCGGTCAGCCGCCTGCACATAGACCGGCACACCGCCGAACCGGTGCGACCACTCGACCTGCACTCCGAACATGTGTGGATGGCTGGCCGCCACGGCAGCCAACCCACCCACTTGGTGAACGGCCGCAACCAGGTCATCGTCTAGGTATCCATTCGGGTCCCACAGGAGGTTGCCCGACGTCGTTTGGACCAGCAGCGCACGCTGTCCGATCCCGACCGATGGCTTGATCGTGATGCCATGCACATTCGGCTCTACTTCGGCAACCGTTCCCTTGTGCCCAGCGGTGGCCAACTCCTCCAACGTGGTCCACTGCTGGCCGGATGGCCGGACGTATTGCCGCTCATCGCTGCAGATCGCGCAGACAGCGCCCGGCTCATCGGTGTCGGGATACTCGACGGCGCAGGTACGGCAGATCCAGATGGACAAGATTCCTCCCTGGGATTCCACGATTGACTGTCCAGCCTGCCTCCACCGTAAGCGTGCTCAGTCAACGGGGCATCCGGAGCTCTGAGAACCGCGCGGGCCACAGCGGGACGGTTCGCCAGCGAACCTGGAACTCCCCGGTGCTCAGTGAGCAGCTGAGCTGGAGCCGGTGCGGCGTCTCCAGAAAGATGACCTCGGCTCCGAACGTGTCCTTATCGGTCCACCCGCCGCTAACGGCCAGCGGCACACCAGTTCGGCCACAGTCAGTCTGGGTCAGGTTAGTGCGCCAGTCCCCGGTGCCGACCTCTGCGGTGTATGCGACAGCGCCCTCCGCAAGAGTCAGCTGCCAGTGTTCTCGTTCTTGGTGGAGAACGACACCCGTAAGCGTTGGTTGAGCCTCGCACCGTCCGTCCGCCGGCAGGAACGAGGCGTCGGCCCATGCCGGCACCGATGAACCCGGGGCATGCCTGGCATCGAAGGCCGGCAGCTGGAGCCTGGTGAGTCGGACGGCCAGTTGCTCGGCGATCGGCGACGGCTCGATCGTCCCGGCCGTCATCGCGGGCAGCAGGTCGCTCCACATCGCATCCAAGATGCCCTGCATGTTTTCGGTCGCCGCGGTGGTCGCGATCACCGCATCCTGTTCGGGAAGCAACACACAGAACTGTCCGTACGCGCCGTCGCCGCGATAGCCGTGTCGTGCCATCCAGAACTGAAACCCGTATCCCTGCTGCCAGTCGGGTTTCGGCTCATTCGCAGCCTCCATCCGGCTCTCAACCCGCATCCCGGTGGCCTCAGCGACCCACTCCTTCGACAGCAGCCGCTGACCGTTCCAGACACCACCCTGCAGGTAGAGCAATCCGAGCCGGGCGATCGCGTCCGTGGTGGCGTGGAGCCCGGAGTACCCGATATCGCGACCCTTGGGATGCTGCTGCCAGCCGACCTGACCGATGCCCAGCGGGTCAAATAAGCGAGGACGGAGGTACTCGGTCAGAGTCTGGCCCGTCAGCCGCTGGATGATCGCGGCGAGGCTGTACGTACACGGCTGGTTGTAGGCAAACACGGTTCCGGGCTCCCGATCGGGCGGAATGAGCAGAAACCCGCGTACCGGCTCGAGCGGATCGAGCGCCAGCGCTCGATTGATGGTGTCTTCCAGATGCCCACTGGCCATCGCGGCCACGTGGCGGACCAATATCGACCGACTGCGTTGGTCGGTGATCTCGCGGTCGAGCTCAGGGAAGTAGGAGAGCACGGTTGCGTCCAGATCGAGCAATCCTTCAGCGACAGCGAACGCCGCGGCAGTGGAGGTGAAGCTTTTGCTGAGTGAATAAAGCAAATGGACCTGCTCCGCCGCGTACGGCGACCACCAGCCCTCGGCAACTACCTGACCGCGCCGGATGATCATCAAACTGTGCATCTCGATGTCCGGCGCAGCGTCCAATCTGTCGAGGAAGGCCATAATCCCCGCCGATTCGACGCCCTGGGACTCCGGTGAGCTGCGCGGCAAGGCACTGTTGCTCATGCTGGCGACCCTAGTTGGTGGCGGGGTGTGTTGGCGCTGCGTAGAACTGCTGAAAAGTGGCACGCTTCGGGCCGCAGAGAACGCGATCTGTCAGCACTTTCTGATCGAGGTGACAGCCGAATGGGTATCCATCGTCAAGAACGATGAACGAGACAGGGGGTTACAGTGCAATTTCGGTATCTCGGCGACTCAGGTTTCAAGATCTCAGAGATCACCTATGGCAACTGGCTGACGCACGGCTCGCAGGTGGAGAACGAGCAGGCGCAGGCGTGCGTACGCGCTGCGCTCGATGTTGGAATCAGCACCTTCGACACCGCAGACGTCTACGCGAACACCCAGGCCGAAACCGTGCTGGGCGAAGCTCTGAAAGGCGAGCGGCGCGAGTCATTGGAGATCCTTACCAAGGTCTTCGGCCCGACCGGACCGAAAGGGCACAATGACGTCGGACTGTCTCGTAAGCACATCATGGAGTCGATCAACGGATCACTGACGCGGCTGCAGACTGACTATCTTGATCTTTACCAGTGCCACCGCTACGACTACGAGACCCCGCTCGAAGAAACCATGCAGGCGTTCGCCGATCTGGTACGGGTGGGCAAGGTGCTCTACATCGGGGTCAGTGAGTGGACCGCGGAGCAGCTCCGCGACGGTCACGCTCTGGCCCAGCAGCTCGGCTTCCAGTTGATCGCGAACCAACCGCAATACTCGATGCTGTGGCGGGTGATCGAGGGCGTGATCGTACCGACCTGTATCGAACTCGGTATCTCACAGGTCGTCTTCTCCCCCCTTGCCCAGGGTGTGCTCACCGGAAAGTACCGGCCGGGTGAGCAGCCGCCCGCCGGCTCGCGTGCCACTGATGAGAAGGGCGGCGCGAACATGATCAAGAGGTGGATGAGCAACGACGTCCTGGAGCGAGTGCAGCAGCTGGTGCCGCTCGCTGAGGAGGCGGGCCTGTCCATGGCACAGCTGGCTGTGGCCTGGGCACTCCAGAACGACAATGTCGCAAGCGCGATCATCGGGGCGTCGCGCCCGGAGCAGGTTCACGACAACGCGGCGGCGAGTGGCGTAAAGCTGGATGCTGATCTTCTGATCAAGATCGACGACGTACTCGATCCAGTGGTCGAGCGCGATCCGGCCAGGACGTCGCGGAGCTCACCCAAGACGCGGGAAGCGTAAGGGAAAGAGCTGCCATGATCATCCGCATCTTCCGGCCGACGATACAGACCGGCAAAGAGGGTGAGTTCGAGTCGTTTCTCCGCGACACGGCTATACCGCTGGTGTCGCAGCAGTCAGGGCTCCTAGCGCAGCACGTGGGCAAGCCGCGCGAGCCATCCTCCACGGAGTACGTGTACGTCACGGTGTGGGAAAACGTCGAGTCGATTCGAGCATTCGCTGGTGAGCGTTGGCAGGAGGCCGTGATCGCCCCTGAGGAGGAGCATCTGCTCAAGGACACCTGGATCGGGCACTACGAGGTCATCCAGACAGACTGAGAGAGCCTCTGGGCGGCACTTACACGCCGATCACCGTGACTTGATTCGTCTGAGCAGCGAAAGCCTGTAGATCACCGACATCACCGGTGAGGACGACACCGTTCGGCTCAGCCAGCGCCACAACCAACGCAGCAACCGCCGATCCGTTCCGTGATCGACGGCGGAGCTCAGCGGCTCGACGAGCGAGGGTCACCGGCACCGAATCTTCGATCAGGCAGGTGCCGATGAATTGGTTCAGCGGTGCGTCCCGACCTGGGCGACCCTGCAGCGACTCGATCAAGATCATGGTCGGAATCACTGGTGGCCACAGGCCCTCTCGACGCAGCGAGCGGATCAGCGCGGCAGCCTCCGATGATCGCGCGGCCAGATGGCTGAGACCGCCGCTGTCGAGAACGAGCACCCCCTACCCCGCGCGAGTCAGATTGCGGTCTCGTATCTTCCGGACAATGGCATCGGCTCGAGCCACCTCGTCCGAGGTCGGCTCACCCACCTCTGAAACCAGTTTCTCGACATACTCATCGGTTGCATCGATGGCCCGCTGCCGTTCGAGTTCGGCGCGCACAGCGGTCTGGAGGAGCTCTGAGGCTGGCAGACCCTTCGCTTTGAGCTGCTTGTAAAGGTCGTCCGGCAAATACACCTGCAGTCTCGGCATGCGTATCACTATACGTCTATTGGACACCGCGGCCCCGCGGCGTTACTCAGGCCGATTGTCAGCAGCTCCCGCAATTCGATACGGCGTGTCCAGTCCCTCGTACATGAGGTGCGCAACCATGCCCTGCGCAGCGTGCTTCAGGTTGTGGCAGTGGTCCATCCAGATGCCGGGATTATCGGCCAGAAAAGCGACGTCATAACTCTCATTGGCGGCCACGTTTAGTGAGTCCACCCACCACGGGCTCCCGGTCGCCGCCACCCCATTGCGAGCCAGTACCACCATGTGGTGGCCGTGCAGGTGCATCGGATGCACCTCTCCGCCGTGGTTCTCAATGTGCACCAGGGCCACGTCACCCTCGCGTACGACGAACATTGGGACGTTCGGATATATATGGCCGTTGATCGACCACCACATCCCCGGGCGACCACGAACGAATCCGGGTCGACGTCCGATCAGATAATCGAATCTTCGGGTAGCGCTGGCAGGGTCGAAGCCGAGCGGCGCGGGTTCGCCGTACGTCAGCAGGTCCAGCTCCTCGGTCGGCTGTGTCGGCACTGCCGGGTTGGCGTCAGTTGGTCCGATGATCACCGCAACCGCCTTCGAGAGCTGAACTCTGGCTGCCGAGCCGTCGGATGGCGCCTTGAGCTCGAGATCCGCTCGGCCGCCGGAGGTGAGGGTAAGTGAGCGGCCGGATGCCTCGGGAGGTCGGTGCACGTCGACGCCGTCCACCGCGAGCAACCGGTATGAACCATTCGACCAGATCTGCATCGGGCCGTTGTCGGTGTTGGTGACGCGGACCCGGACCAGCTGGCCCGGTTGGGCAGGCACTCGCAAGTCTTCGGCCTTGCCATTGATGGTCCGTACGCCTGAATAAGTGTGAGCGACAGCGGATACGTCGAATTGCTGGGCGATTCCGGACTTGGGCGTTACGACCAGTGACCCGAACAATCCACCTGCCACTTGTGGGTTGGAGACCTGGTGGGAGTGGTACCAGAATGAGCCGACTTGGTCGGCGACGAAGCGGTATGTGAACTGTCCGCCAGCCGGCACTGCGTCCTGAGTCACCCCCGCGACGCCGTCCATCGCGTTCGGCACGTCGAGACCGTGCCAGTGCAGCGTGACACCGGCGGCAACCGATTCATTGCGTACGTGCACTTCAATCAGCTGGCCCTCGGTCGCCCGAATGTCGGGGCCGGGCGACGTGCCGTTCACTGTGTACCCAGTGATCGACCGGCCGCCGACGGTCAGTTGCTGCTGTCGAGTCACCAGGTCGACCCGGACATCCGCGGGCCGGTCAGGGCCTACGACAAGGTCGGTGATGGAGCGGCTCGGCGCCGCCTGATAACCGGACACATGATGACTGTGACCGGCCACACTGCGATCACGCTGGGGCCCGTTCCCATAGTCGAGATAGCCCATCTCCATCACCGAATACGCCGCCGGTACCCGGCTGGCCTGCCACATCCACGCCAGCGGAGCCACGATCGCCACCGTCGCGACGACAGGCAAGACAAGCCGGAGCGCTTTCGAACGGAGGACGGAGCTCATATCCGCTCCGACCGCACGGACTGTGGATTCCGACTCGCTCGCGCCGCACTACTCAAATCGCCGAGCGACCGCCAGGAAGCAACCACCAATACGACCCGAGCCGCACCAGTTAACCAGGGGAAGGGCAAGGCAAAGCCGAGCCAGAAGAGCGCCTCAACCGGCAGCAGCGAAAGGTTGAGCACGGCACCGGTCTTCCTGCCGCGCCACAGCAACCAGCCCGACCAGGCATTCAGCGCGCTAACACCGGAGAGTGCAGCGAGCAGCGCGACGAACGTTCGCGGCTCGACGCGGAAGAACCATGGGCCGCCGTACATTTCGAAAAGGTTAAAAAACGTCGGCAACCGCCCCTTGTTCAGCAGGTACACCCCTACTGGGATTGCCGGTATGCCGAACCCTGCCGCGTAGATCCAGGTCACCACCGCTGCTGCGCGCGCTGATCTTGGGGATCTCCGCCCGTCGACGGGGGCAAGGCCCATACGGTCAGGCTCGGCGCGCATGATCATCAGACCGTGGCGTCAACCGGCTCTTCGGCCGCCGGCACATTCCTTGGTGCCGCGGTACGGATGCGACGACCGGCGTAGATTGCCGCGCCGAACAACGCGAGGGCGTTGAGCCCATGAACGGCGGCGGCTGCTGTGAAATCGTGGCCGAGGTAGCCGAGCTGGCCTTGGACGACGGTGAGCGCAAACACGATGATGGCCCACTTGATCGCTCCGCGCACCTTGGTGAAGAAGGACAAGATCAACAACACCAGAGCGATGCCAGGCACAACAAATGAGCCGTTGATGCCGTGGACAAAGATGCCGACCAGCTCCGGGAACGGGATGCCCTCGCTCTCCATCGTGGCCTTGTCCAACACACCACCGCCCTGCACCCACTTCCCTAAACCGGCGATGGCCCAAACAATGGCCGCCGCCTGGATGGCCACCTCAGCGGCGACCACATACGCGAGCACCTTGTACGCGGTTCTCATGAGAATCCTTCCTGATTGGAGTTGAACGATGGAGGTTTGTTGAAGACCAAACGTGCCAATACCAGCGGCCAGACCGGGAGGGCCAACCAACCGATCCAGGCGACGGCCGAGACAAAGGCCACGCCCAATCCCAGGACGAGTCCTGCGGCCATGATCAGCAGCCCGACTGGAAATGAGACGCCCAGGAGCAGACCGAAACGCGTAACCGATCGCGGCAGAGCATCGTAGCGATGGCCTATCGAGCTGACGACGAACACCCACGCGTACACGAGCACGAATGCCGCCACCACCCAGCACTACCTGTACGTCGAAATTCAGGACGCCTGCAATGAGCAGCGGCTGGAGTACGGCGGCGGCAAGCATTGCTCCGAGCGCCATCCCCGTGGCGACCCGCACCGATCGGGTGCGTGGCAGCCAGTGAGGCAAAGCCAAGGCAACCGGAATCATGGCCAGGAACTGCACCGCGAGCACCGCGTCATTGGCTGTGCCGAGCCACCCAAAGCTGTTCTGCACATCGCCAAATGCACGCGCCAGCAGGAAAAAAACACAAGCAGCACATTCGCAAGCACCCCGGCAATGCCCGAGATCACCGCCCCACACCGCGGGCTGGCCGGCCAACTGCTGTGGCGGATGGACTTGGTCAGCATGGCGCCACCATCAGCCAGGGTGATCCTGCTGTCACGGGACGATGTCCCGTTCCGATCGGGATTTCTCTGGCACGTCTTGTCTCCAACTGGCCGGCGAAATTATAAGGCTTACCTGTTCTTCAGGGT
>JAICEV010000115.1 GCA_025923975.1 Propionibacteriaceae bacterium | reverse complement strand
AGGCCTGATTGTCCAGCAGCTCCAGCAGGCAACGATCGACGCCGACACCTTTTTCGACCAGCCGATGTACGTCGTCTCGATTACCGACTGGCCGTCGGGAGAAGCGTTGCTGAAGGAACCAGTGACAGCCTCGGGCTCGGCTCGGATTTCACTCTGGCCAGCCGATCCGGATGATCAGCGGCACATACCAAGTCCCGGACCCGAGGGCGTGCTGTTCGCAACGAGCACCTTCTCGTTGCGGAGCTCTGGCAACATGACCCTTTACGCGCCAAAGCGCTCCTGGAAGATCGACGTCGAGCCAGGTGACGATGATGATCAAATCCTGGGCCTGAAGCGACTGAACCTCAAGTCGATGTACAACGACCCATCGCAAATGCGTGAGGCGCTGGCTTGGCATCTCTTCGGCCAAATCGGCATCCCGGCCGCTCGGCACACTTATGCAAGAGTCGCCCTGAACGGCGCCTACCGCGGCCTCTACTCAGTGATCGAGCAGATCGATAGGCGCTTCCTCCGGAGATACTTTGGAAAGGGCGACCACGGAAACATCTACAAGGCCAACTGCGGCAACATTGGCTGCGCCACCTTGGAATATCGCCGAGGCCCCGGTGGTGATGACAGCGGTAGGCAGTATCTCGGCACCGCGGCGTCGGACCACCCCACGTACCGGTTGAAGCCTAATAAGGACGACCCGGAGGCCAATACCTACGACGACCTCGCGGCGTTGATCCGCGTGATCAACGCCGTGGGGCAGCCCGCCGGATCGTTCGGCTCGGACGCCTACCGGGACGCGGTCGAGCAGATTCTGGACGTTTGGGCCTTTCTGCGCTGGGCGAGCGCGAATGTGCTGCTAGGCAGCTGGGATAACTACTTCGCCACGCCCGCCAACTACTATCTCTTCAACTCTGGACCGCAAGGTGCGCCGAAGAAGTTCCTCGATGCCCCGTACTTCACCTTCATCCCATGGGATTACGACAACTGCCTCGGGATCGACTACTTCGGCACAGACTGGCAGTACACGAATCTCCTTGACTGGCCTGCCAACACCATCCGGTACCCGCATCATGACGGGCATCCCGGTCAGACGTCTCGGATTCCTTTGGTGCAGAACCTTCTGGTCCACCATGACTTTGTCCAGTACTACCTGGACCACATCGAGCACTTGCTGAGCACTGAGTTCACGCCAGCCGCAATCGCCGCCAGGATGGGCACAACCAACGCAGCTGGCCTGTGGCAGCGGGTCAGCCAGTCGGCGTACCTGGAAGCGGACTCGCCACACGCCCCAGCGTTCACCGGCCGGCAATTCAGCAATGATGAGGTCTATCGCGCAAGTTACGCCCAGCAGTTTCTCCGCCACGGCGTGCACTCCATCCACGGCATCCATCACTACGTACGGATGCGCTACGACAGTGCTTGGGCACAGCTGAAGGAACTGCGGGCCACGTATCCGACCGGTGCGAGCGGTGTCGACTTCGGCCAGCGTCCCGATTTGGCTTGAACCCCCTGATAAGTGGAGGGGTCAACCTGCCTCGGCGGAGCCCGTCCGCTCCAGAAGGGTTGTGGCGAGCAGGTAGTTATTTGCCAGTACGTCAAGCCAGTAGTTCGTCCGTTCGGCGTTGCTCAGGTCCCGCCAGTGTGTGAAGAGCTCTGATGCGGCATCCAAAGGCAGGCGACCGTCTACCTGATGGATTTCCAGGGTGAAGGACGGGCTTCCGAAAGGGACGCTTCGCATCGCCGCGTCCAGTACGGCGGCGAGTCCGTCGGTGCCGAACAGCGCCGGCAGGGAGTACCGGCCGTCGACTTCGAAGGGGACCGGGAAGCGGGTGAAGAAGCTGAAGTGGTCGGACAGGCCGTTGACCAACGGGTGTCCGTCATGCAAGTGGAAGTGCACGGGCTTGCCAACTGCGCCAATTCGATGGATCAGGTCCAAGACGACTCGCAGTGCTGATCGGGTGGCCGCCTCGACTTGATCGGCGACTTCTGGCAGTCGCGGGTCGGTCAGGGAAAGATTCGACCAAGCCGCACCCGAGTCGGAGATCAGCCGGATGCTCCGAGCGTGCTGGATCCCGACGTGTCCGATGTCAATGCATAGTGAGGCCAGCTCGACGTCCGCAAGCTGCTCAGCCAAGGCGGCGAAGCTTTCCGGCGACAATCCAGCGGCGTACTCCAGGTAGACCATCGGCCGGCCGGGCTGCGCCGCTGAAGGGGTGCCGAGTCCGCGCATTGTGCTGATCACCTCAGGCAGGCGTTCAGCCATGCTCGCCTTGTCGTGCACCACTAGGCCGGCCACCCGGCCTACGAAGCGGGTCGCGAAGCTCTCGATCAGATCACGTCCGGACGTGCGCAAGAGATCGGTGGATCGGTTGAGATGGACTACTGGCAAGGTGTCGTGCTCGGGAATGTAGCCCAGCAGGTACTCCAGCTGATCAGGATTGTCGGCGTACACCTCGGCCGGCATGCCAGTCTCCCGGAACCGCCGTTCGGCGAGACGCAGCAACGCATCGTCGCCGGATAGCCGTTGCTGGAACAACCCCCGCACGCCTGGCAGGGTCGAGGCCGTGGCCTCCGCCATGATGTCCTTCCCTCAGCGGTCTGCCGCCAGCCGCATCGGCCCACGGTAGCCCGGTCGCCTGCCGGGAATCTAGGCCGGCTCGTACGCCTCACCGTCGGTGCTGGCAACGACCACGGTGTAACCGTCAGGGTCTTTGATCCAGATTTCGCGATGACCCGGACCGCCACCTTGGCCCTCCGGCGGGTTGCGGTGCGGTGCGCGCACTATCGGGGCGTTGAGCTCGCCAGCGCGTGCCACAACGTCGTCGAAGTCGGCCACCTCGCCAAACCACAGCAGGACGCCGTTCCCGACCTCGACTTCTGGGCTCACAAAGAGACCGTGGTGGTGTTCGACAGCACGGTTATGGAGCTGAAGCACCAGAGTTCCATCGGAGAGCAGCCGTTCGTACGCCGGGCCACCATGATCACTACGAAGACCGAGAAGCTGCTGATACCAGCGGCTGGACGCCTCGACATCGCGTACGGCGATCATGGTCTGCGCCTGAGCCGAGCTAGCGGGCACCACGACGCCGATCCTGTTGCCGGCCGGATCGTCGATCTCGACAAGCCAGCGCTCGCCGCCGTCGAGTTGAGGATGCCCGTGCACGATGCCGCCGTTGGCGATGACCTCCCGCTGGATGTGCGGCAGACTTTCGGCTGAGATCCATAGGAGAGGTCCACCAGTCCCGGCAGGCGTCTGATCTGTCGTCAACTGGCCGATTATTCCGGGCGCTTCAAAGCTTCCGTGGCCGGCGTCAATCGACCATCCGAAAACTTTCTCGTAGAAGGCAGCGGAGCGCGCGATATCCATTGCGGGGAGCTGCACATACTCGATCCGGCCGTGGGTCGGGCCTATGTCATCTCGTGTCACGTCGAATTGCCACCGCGTCCCATCACCTTTCGCAGTATTGAGTAGGGCTGTGCCATAGTCAATTGGACTGTCAATTGGGCGCTGATCTGGGCGGCCCCTGGATTGGTTGGAGGAGTGCTACCGGGATAGTTCGGCCGGCACGTTGCGCATACTTCTCGACTCCTGGAGCTCGCGCCAGGATGATGTCATGCCAGGCTCTATCGCGCTGCTCGCCAACCAGCTCATGGGGACGGACCTGGAGTGTCGTGGCTCCCAGCTGCACGTCGGCAAGTTGGGCCTTGCGCAGATTGCGGAACCAGTCAGGGTCGCGGGGAGCGCCAGAGGCGGTGCCCCAAACAAGTAGGCCCTCCGGTGTGTCGAGGTAGCGCACACAGGTGGAATGCAGAACGCCAGTCCTGCGGCCCGGCGTTGTGATCATCAAGACTGTGGCGTCCTTGTTATAGCTCGCGAGTCGACCATCAAACGCTCGATACATCCAAAGGCCGATGTGGTTACCGATGCGCACCCAGCTGCGCTTGAAGCTAGTCACCGGCGCATCCTTTCGATCACTGCAATGTCGGGTCAAGGCGTCTACCTGAATGGGACCGACCGTGAGCGTACGTTTCCCACCAGAAGCGCGGAAAAGTGCGACTGCGGTCGCTGTAGGGCGTACGTTTCCCACCAGAAGCGCGGAAAAGTGCGACTGCGGTCGCTGCAGGGCGTACGTTTCACACCAGAACGGCGCAAACGCGCCGCTCCGGGCGTACGAGCTACTGCAGTGCCGACACCAAGCGCATGACGTTGTCGATATAGCGCTGGCCCCTCGGCCTCTGACGCCACTCCTCAAGGGTCAACTCGCGGCAGACCGCTCGGTACCCGTCGGCGACTTCCTGCAGATCGGCGACAAACTGCTTGCCGGTCGACATCAGCGTGATTTCGTAGTCCAGCCCGAACGAGCGATAGTCCATGTTGCTGGAGCCGATGATGCCGACCATGTCGTCGACGGTGAAGTGCTTGGCGTGCAGCACGGTTGGCTTGGGGTAGAGGTAGATCCGCACGCCCGCCTCCAGCAGGACGTCGTAGTAAGAGGCTTGAGCGTGCTGAACCACAAACTGATCGGCTTGCTCGGATACGAAGAGCTCGACTGCGACACCGCGGGAGCCAGCGGTGGTGATCGCTTCCAACAAGGAGTCATCGGGTACGAAATAGGGACTCGTGAGGGACAACTTGTGCTGCGCGCGATGCACCAGCCCCGTAAAGAGCCTCAAATTCGGGATCGTCAGATACCCGGGTCCTGACGGCAGCAATTGCATCGGGACCTCGCCCACCTCGGGATCATCCACGAGCTCGAACTCAACGCCCAACCGCTCTCCGGTCTCGGTGTACCAATCCATGGCGAAGACCGCTTCCAACTCCCTGACGATCTCGCCGGTGATCTTGATGTTGAGATCCTTCCAGTGCCGACCCACCTTGATGTTCCCCGGCAACAGGTAACTGGAGTCGATCATGTTCTGGGAGCCCATGAAGGCGACCTTGCCGTCCACCACAAGCAGCTTGCGGTGATTACGGAGATCGGGGCGGCGCCACTTGCCCTTCAATGGCTTGATCGGCATCATCTCGCGCCAGTCGATACCGGCCGCGGTGAGCCTGGTGTTCATTTCCTTGAACCTTGGATAGCGGCGAGATGCGACGTGGTCGTACAGCAGCCTCACCCGAACGCCACGCTTGACCGCCTCGGTCAACGCCACAAAGAAACCGTCGGTGGCGTCGTCCCACGACGTGATGAAGAACTCGACGTGAACTCTGGTCTCTGCCTCCTTGACCGCATCGGTCATCGCCTGAATGGAGGCTTGGTACTCGCCGAACAAGCCATGGCTGACGCCCGTTACGCATGGCAGCGCGCTCAAGCGCCGGTTCAGCCGAAACAGGCTGTCCACCCCAACCGGGACGTCAAATCCTGCCGGGATGTCTGGGACATTAGCGGAACGTTCGCTAATGACCGTGTTGGCCTCAGCCTGGACCTTGGCTCGTCGTCCGCGTACGAACGGGCTGCCGATCAGGAGGAAGATCACCAAGCCGAGAATCGGAGTCACCACGATGAGGAGCAACCAGGCAATGGAGGACGATGGGCGACGGTTGCCCGGAATCGTACCGAGCGCCACGATCTTGATGATCAATTCGACGAGGTACAAGATCGCCGGGGCCCACACAATCGCGTTCACCGATATCACCTCTTGATTCTGATTGTCGGGTCGAGGGCTTGGCGGCCGCGTGAACCGTGACCGCCTAGGCGCTCTTCGGCCGAAGCCTGCCACGCACCGAGCCGGGTGAGCATCACCCGCAAGAGGTGAATACGCGTCAGTGGAGGACCTGAATCTCCGAAATTTGCATGAAACCCACATTCCGGCCCGCGTCCTGAGATGCTCCCTTGTGACCTGTGATAGCGATCGGGGAAGGAGCTGCAGCGTGCGGAAATTCGGGGCCTCTGTACTAGTTGCGGCCACCGCCGCAGCCACACTGACACCGCTGAATGTGGCGACTGCCGCCCAAGCCGACTGCCAGACCAGTATTCCGGTCTCTGGTGACGTCGACGGTGATGGGAGCTCTGACCTACTGGTCGGTCTGCCGGGCCGTAACAACGGCACTGGCGAGGTTGATCTTCGACTTAGCACTGCACCCAGCAAAATCTTGACCCAGCAGAATGCCGGTCTCGGTGAAGGCGCCTCGGGCGACGCGTTCGGATCAGCCGTCGTTATGGCAGATCTCAACGATGACGGCTGCGACGACATCATTGTCGGTGCTCCCGGAGCGAGTGGCCGCACGGGTCGAGTCCACGTAATCCTGGGCGCCGAGGATGGCTTCCAGAACGCCGACGGGCGGACGTTGGATGGCGGTGCAACCGCTGGCGACCGATTCGGCGCCTCGCTCGCAATTGCACCGAATCTCACTCGTACCGGCTTCGACCTGTGGATTGGTGCACCACTCGATAACGCTGGCGGCACGACCGATGCCGGCTCGGTCGTGCATTACTCGATCACCAACTCAGGTGGCAATCTCAACGTCAACCTGGTGCAAACGATCACTCAGAATTCGACCGGAGTACCGGGCAGCACCGAAGCGAACGACCAGTTTGGAGCTGCCCTTTCGGCGACTCCGCGAGGTGTCCTCGTCGGCGATGAACTTGAGGATGTCGGCAGCAGAAAGAATGCAGGCTCGATCACCCTGCTCGCCAGCACTGACGGCGACGCTCCCTTCGACAAGGCATTTAGTTGGTCCCAGGCATCGCCGGGTGTGCCAGGAAATGCGGAGACGGGAGATCGTTTTGGTGCCGCAGTCGCCTTCTTTGGGGAACACTTCGCTGCCGGCGTGCCCTTTGAGGATGTCGACGCAAGCAGTAACGCCGGCATGGTCCAACTCTTCAGCTGGTCCTCCGCCACGCCGGTACCGACTGGGGAGTTCAAGCAATACACTCCGGGGGTGCCTGGCGCCGTGGAGACAGACGATCGGTTTGGCGCAGCCGTAGCGATTGGGCGCAACATCGGCTGCTCCGACGGAATTCAGATCGTTGCTGGTGTACCCGGCGAGGACATCACAAGCGGCGGCTCAGCACGAGTCGATGCTGGAACCGTCGCGTTCCTTACGCCACCGCCGTTCGAGCCCTGTGCCGGATCCGTGGACCAGGCGAACGTGCTGTCCCGGACTGCCGAATCGGGTGATCGTCTTGGGAGCACGCTGGCACTCGGACGTCATAGCGATGACGATGTTGCCAAGAGAGATCGCGCCTTCATCGGTGTCCCCGGGGAGGATGGCGCGGCAGGCATAGTGCAATCGACACCGATCAGCAGTGAGCCCAGCTCGACCGACATCACGGTCGCTGGTGCGTCCAACTCCTCGGTTGGCTATAGCGGTGGCGCCCAGGCAGGCACAAACTATGGGACGGTGATCGCTTCGCCCGCTGGCGAGTAATCATTAGCCGCCATGTCGGCGGCTCAGCCAGAGGCACCAAACGGGATAGAGCAGGTACGTTCCCATCCAATTGAGCAGTCCTGCGTTGACGTACCACGGTGCCAACTGCGGATCGTCGAGGCGCGCCACGACGCCCGGAATAGCCAGCCACCCAATGATCATGAAGGCGGCAGCGGTGGTTCCCAACATGATCAAGCCGCGCGGCAGCTCTGGCGCGGGCCGATGGAGGCGGTTTGCCACCAGCAGCCAAACCCCTAGGAATGCGTTGCCGACACTCGACACCAGACCGGCGAGGTACCACCCGGTGATGTCGAAGATGATCAAGATGGAGCCGACCACCATGACAATCGCTCCAATGGCTGCAGCGGCAATAGCGACCCTGCTCCAGCCACTTCTGCGACTGACAACCCAGTGCCACGCCAGCGCCAGGCTGAGCAGGCCGAGCAGGCCGTTGGCAACGTCATTGATGAATCCAAACGGTCCACCCACGGCGAAAAAGATGATCAAGCTAGCAACGCCCAGCAGGTCAACAACTGCTGTCGCCAGCGCCAGCCGACTGACTGTGGGCCGACGCTCGACCTCAGTTCCTTGGACCACATTCGGAGCGTAACGGTCACGCCGCCGTCGTTTCCGGTACGTCGGCGAGCAGCTTGTGAATCGGGCCCAGTGCAACCTTCGCACTCACCCTGGCCATGATCAGATCACGCAGTGTCGCAACGAACCGGTTGCGTCGGAAGACCAACCGAGCCAGCAGTCGCGAATTATCCTGGGCCGCCTCGACTCGCGGGCGTTGCAGATCTTCGTATCGGCGCAGTGCGTCCGGAATGTCCCTCGCACCGGTCCTGGTCAGCTCCTTTGTCAACGCCAGCGCCGACTCCAGAGCCATGCCAGCCCCGATGCCAGCAGTCGGCAGGAATCCAGCAGCCGCATCGCCGAGCATGACAACCCGATCCATCGACCAGGTGCTCGCCCGGCAGTCGGTCAGCGCCCAGTAGTACCGGTCGTCGGCTGCTGCGATGGCGTCGAGGACGGCAGCAACCCTGCCTTCGGGATGATCAATCTGTCGCCGAACCTGAGCTATCAGGGCGGCGGATCCTTGCCGCGTAAGGTCGGCAGGTCCGCACAAGATCACTCCAAGGTGCCCCAGCACCGGGTATGAACCGACGAAGAAGCCGGCTCCCCACAGTTCCTCGCCCAGGTCGGTCTCGTCATCGGCGTCGGCCCACGCCACCCAGCCGCCCCAACCGGTGTCGACGACTTCGACAGCATCCTCGTCGAGGATGAGGCTGCGAGTCTGGGAGTGCAATCCGTCTGCCGCAACGATCGCCTCGACTGTGACCTCGTGCTCGCCTGACGGTGAGCGAAGGCTGGCGGTCACCTGCTCCTGATCTTGGCGAATGGCTGCGACGGAGGTCTGGTACGAGACCGAGCCGCCAGCGCTACTCAGCACGTCAAGCAGATCGCCGCGGCTGATGCCGCGATAGTCCCCATACCGCGCCATCAGGTCACCCAGCGGATCCTCACGTACCAATCGGCCGGTGTGCGAGCGAAACCGGAAGCGTGCCAGCGCAGTGCTGCGGTCGAGATAGGCCGGCCGGACACCGAGCTCATCGATCACTGGGTCGACCATCGGCATCAAGCCCAGCATGTAGCCCGGACTGCTGTCTGGGCCCGTCCGCTCGATGAGCACTGGGTGCAATCCTTGGCTGCGCAGTAGCTGGGCCAGCGCAGTGCCGGCTACCCAGCTCCTACCACCAGGACCTTGAGTGGATCGTTCTGAAGCGATGCGACCTGGGCCTCGATCGGCGTCGGGGTGAGCACAAGAGCCTCCTTCACGAGTTGTGGACCAGCTGGTCCACGCTT
>JAICEV010000114.1 GCA_025923975.1 Propionibacteriaceae bacterium | reverse complement strand
TGATCTCGAGGCGGTTGTGGACAAGGTGCCCGATGCGTTGCGCTATCTGTCGCAAGCGACAGGGCCGGCCGCACCCTTTGAAAAGCGGTCTGATGGCATGCGCGCCAGGGGTGCCCGCCGCCACCGTCTGGCACGGTTTCCGTTTTGGGAGGGGAATTGACATTCGCTTAGGCGCCTGGGGGTGACTAGGTTCGGCGAGGCGAAAGGCCACGGTGCCCGCTGTCAGAGCTTGACCGACTGACCGTGTCGGAGGAGATGGACGCTCGTGGTTGGTGCAAGACGAGCGACATGTTCGGCGAAGGCTACGGATGGCCGATCGATCAAGCTGGGACGCTGAGGGAGGCCGACGGGCCACCACGTTCCGCAGTGCACCGGGACCGCATGATCGGGGTTAATGCGGCGGATGACCTGTGCCGCCTGCTGTGCGTCAAGATGGCCCTGACCAAGGGTTGGTCCCCAGCCTCCGACTGGCACTAAGGCGATGTCGACGTGCCGTACTTCCTCTAATGAAAGGTCCGGCCCGGTGTCCCCGGGATACCAGCACCGGCGAGAGCCCTGGACAAGGTAGCCGATCGCGGGTCCGCGATGAGGGCTGCCAGGGTGTCGCCGGCCGTCGTGGTCAGCGGCCAGTACGCGTATCCGTAGGCCGCCGGATTCCAGAAGATCACCCGGCTCGACCTCGCGGAGCTGCACACCGCGGGCAGTGATTGGCTCGAGCAGGCGGCGCGAACCTGTTGGAGCGATGAGAACCGCGGAAGCTGGAACTAGTCGAAGCGAGGGCAGGTGTGTGTGGTCGGCGTGCAGATGAGAGATCAGGATGATGTCCGCGCCCGCAGCGTGCGGCGCCGGAACTGGACCACGAACTCGACGGAGGTGACCAAGGCGGGCAGTCAGGACCGGATCGAACAGCACGGTCGTATCGCCGTCCTGCCACGTACTGCTGCTGTGCCCCCACCAGGTGAGTGTGCCCGCCACGGCGCACCTTGCCCACTTCTCTAGTCGTTGATGTTCTGGTATCGGTTAGACCACCATCATCGGTCGCTTACCGCTGTAGTGGCACCAGGCTCTATTAGAGGCTAGGTGTCGGATTCGCCATCTTGGCGGGACGCTAGGTCAGGGGGCACGTGTGGTTGAAGTGTCCGAACGAGTGCAAGCTCGGCCTCGGGTCCGGCTGCGCCTGGGTGACATCGCCCGGCTGATGGCGGTGTGGCTGGTCTCGTCCGCCGCGTTAGCGCTAGCCGATGCGCTGTTGCCGAACCTCAGGTCCGAGGCAGTATGGGCCTACTTCGCGGTCACAGCGGTTGGCGGCCTACTCGGGCTGGTGTTCCGGCCCGTGCTCGCCCGTCTGGCTGCCCGCATCGGGTGGCTAGCTGTCGTTCTTGCCGGCCTGGTAGGACAGGCACTGGTGGTCTATGCCGCGATCTGGATCGTGCCAGACATCAACGCCACCTTCTGGTCGGCATTCTGGGCCTCGTGGATCGTCGCCGTAATCGCAACCGCTGCAGCCTGGCTGGGAAGTGCCGGAACTGACGACTCGTTCACCGCCTCGCTGCTCCGGCGCCGGGTGGTCAGCAAGCCCGTCGCCGACCCGGACGTCGATGGCGTTGTTTTCGTCCAGTTGGATGGCGTCGCTTTCCCGGTCCTACGGTGGGCCATCCAGGCAGGCAGGGTCCAGACCCTGCGGCGCTGGGTCACCTCGGGGGACTATGTGCTCCGAGAGTGGACAGCACAGTTGCCGTGCACCACGCCCGCCAGTCAGCTCGGGATCCTGCATGGCACGGTGGCGGGGGTCCCCGCCTTTCGCTGGTACGACCGTGAGCTCGGTCGAGTCTTGATCGCAAACCGGCCAGCTGATGCGGCCGTCATCGAGCAGCGCGCGACAACCGGGGCCGGTTTGCTTGCCGACGACGGACTTGCCCTGGGCAACCTCTTCACTGGCGACGCGCCGCGCGCCATGCTCACCATGAGCAAACTCGGCGGCGGGCGAGGATCCGAAGCCACGCGTCAGACGTTCGCCTGGTTCCTCACCAACCCCAACGGGTTCACCCGAGGTCTGGTGCGGACGGTTGCGGAGATCATGAAGGAGCGGTGGCAGGCCGCCCGGCAGACACGTCTCGACATCCTGCCGCGCATCCACCGCGGATGGACCTTCGCCGCCCTTCGAGCCGCCACCAATGTGCTGCAGCGCGATCTCAACACCGCGGTAATCGCGGAGGAGATGCGGAAGGGAACGAGGAGCATCTACGTCGACTACGTCGATTACGACGAGATCGCCCACCATGCCGGCATGTTCCGTCCCGAGTCGCTTGCGGCCCTTGACGGTTTGGATCGGGTCCTGGGAACGCTGGAACGGCTGGCGGCGCACGCTGCTCGGCGCTACCACATCGTGGTGCTCTCCGATCACGGCCAGTCCCAGGGCCAATCCTTCCAGGACCGCTTCGGCGCGGATCTCGGGGACGTGTGCACCATACTCATGGACGAGAAGGTGGTCGCTCTCGACGCCCCGGTCGAAGAGTGGGGGCGGGTGGAGTCCCTGGCTGGAGACCTATCAGGCGCCGGTCTTAGTGGCCGCGCCGCCAGCCGCGCAGCCGCGGTAAGCAGGTGACACATCGACGAAAGCGCCGAAGCCCTCACCAGCGCCGACCTCACTGTCCTCGGCTCAGGAAACCTCGGAATGCTGTACGTCCACTCCGCTGTGCGGCTCACTCTCGAGGATCTGCAGGAGCGATGGCCCAAGCTCATTCCGGGTCTCTGCGCACACGAGGGCATCGGCTTCATCGCCGGCGTTGACTCTTCCGGTGTGCCATGGGCGATCGGTGCGAATGGCCGCATCCGGCTCGATACCGGTGAGGTGGTCGACGAAGATCCACTCCGGCCGTACCGCGACCATGCAGCCCGGGTGCTGCGCCGCGCTGTGGTGATGCCGGAGGCACCCGACCTTTACGTCAACAGCCGCGTCGAAGAGGTCACGCTCGACATCGCCGCCTTCGAACCTCTCGTCGGTGCCCACGGGGGCCTTGGCGGCTGGCAGGATCGTGCGGTCCTGCTGACGCCTCGGGCGCTCGCGCACGTCCTGCCTACAGAGCACATCGAAGGAGCCGACCGCCTTCACGCAGTGCTTGTATCGATGCTTCGTGCGGTTGGACAGCGCAAGACGGTACCGGGACAGCCTGCTGAAGGAAGCGGTCCGGACGCCAGTCACTGAGCCACTTCGCTTTACCTGCTCGGTCTCCGCGTCGTCATCGCGTGATGGCAAGACCAAGTAAGCAAAGCGAAGTGATGTCATGGGGGTGCCTATGAGATGGCGCTGGGTTCTCATCGGGGATCATGGACCTACGCCGCCAGATCAATGATGGAACGCTGGAAGGCCCGCGAGTTTTCGGTTCGGGCCCGCTGTTCACCGCGGCGGGTGGGCATCCAATTGCGACGTTCGGCGTCGACACAGAGTCAGACGTAGTGCGAGTTCCGGCTAGCCGGTGGCGAGGCCCTGAATTTGCATCATGAGCGACCTTGCGGGTCCGGTTTCGAACACCTTGCGGGCAGTAGAGGTGCAGATTCAGGGCAGCGCGTTCCGGTAGGGTTCAGGCGTTCCGTCGTCGACTGAGAGTCCCGCTACTCCGATGTGTACAAACCCTGCGGCCGAAACTGTGGGGTCGTGAATGAGCCGCCTCATCGCTTGGTATGACGCACATCGTGGCCCTCGAACGATCGTCGTTCTTTGGCTCAGCACCCGCTTGCTGATCTTGGTCATACTCGCGGCATTCGAGCGTTTCGTGACTGGCGATGTCTTCTACTACTACCGCAAGATCGACGCTCTGTTCACAGCCGGGCTGGACGGTACGCTCGTCGAGTACCCAACACCTGTCGTCTGGTTCCTCTGGCTTCCCTACGGCGCTTCGTTCGGCAGCCGCGTCGGCTATCTCGTCGCCTTCATCGTTCTCATGTTGGCACTGGATGCCGTTTTCTGTTACACACTGTGGCGCGCAGCTGGCCGGCGCCACGACACTGCGATCGACTTCTGGCTGATCTTCGTTCCGCTGATAGGCCCGCTGTCCTATCTGCGCTTTGACATGCTGCCGGCCGTGCTTGCTGGTGGAGCGCTCCTGGCCGCCCGTCGTAAGCCGTGGATCACTGGAGCCCTGACGGGGTTGGGCGCTGCGGTCAAGCTGTGGCCGGCGCTGCTCATCGGTTCCTTCATGTCGTACCAGCCGGAGAGACGACCAGTGGGTCTGGCTTTCGTCGTCGTCGGCTTCGGCCTGGCCTTGATCAGCCTCGTCTTCGGTGGCTGGCCACGACTGATCTCGCCACTGACCTGGCAATCTGACCGCGGGCTTCAGATCGAGTCGATATGGGCGACACCGTTGATGGTGGCACGGGCTCTGAGTCCTGAACGGTGGATCATCGAGATGTCGCAATACCAGGCGTACGAGGTCTTCGGGCCCGGCGTGGATCTGTGGGTGGGCGTAAGCAGCATCGCGACGCTGCTCGGCCTGGCGTTGATCATCTTGATCACCGTCCGCGCCTTCCGGCATGACGGATCGACTGCGGTCGCAATCGGGTTCGTCGTGCTAGCCACAGTGGCGATCATGATCCTGACCAACAAGACTCTGAGCCCGCAGTATCTGCTGTGGCTGGGTGGCCCAATGGCGACACTGCTGGTCCTGCGGCGACATGCCGCGCCCGACGAGGTGAAACCGATCAGCCGGATAACTGGACAGCTTCTGGTCCTGGCCCTGCTCACTCAACTGGTCTATCCCGTGTTCTACTCGGGCTATCTGGGTCACCACGGTTACGCGATGATCATCATCTCAACTGTCGTGACCACCATTCGCAACCTCGCTCTAGTCGGCTTTACAGTCGAGGTCTGTTGGCTGGCCTGGCGGTTCCTAGGCGCTGACGTCAGGAACAAAACCGCCCTGATACACCGCAGCGATTGATCGTCAGCAAAGCACGCTGACGAGGTGTGTCGCGCCTGACCAGTGAATGACTCCTCGCAAGCTTGGGTAGCCTAGGTAACGCCTGCCGGAGCGTGCGAGGAGCAGGCCGGGCGCAGGCGGGCGATACTCGCGACAGTACGTATCAGGAAGAAGGCGACCCGTGGCCATCGTGCCCGACCAATCACCGACCAGCACGCCCGAAGCCGACTTTGGTGCCAACGACTGGCTGCTCGAGGAGATGTACGAGCAGTACACCGCAGATCCCAGCTCCGTCGACGAGACCTGGGCGGAATACTTCAAGTCGCATGGCGCACCAGTATCCGGCGACGGTGATGGCGGTGCCGCCCAGAAGCAGGAGTCACGGGCCCGAGGCGCTGAGGAGCCACCACCCAGCCCTGACAAGCCAGCCCAGACGGCTGCAGCCCCCGCACCTGCTCCCGCGCAAGCCTCCCCCGCCGCGCAGCCACGGCCAGAGCCGGCGCCGTCTCGGCGTGCCCCCACGGTCGAGAAACCTTCGCCAAGCAAGGAAACCCGGCCCACCGCGCCAGGAGCGCGCGGCGGTGTCCCTGCTGATCCCCCGAGCGTTCAAGATCGGCCGAGCGTTGCACTCGAAGAGCCAGTCAAGACCACCATGCGCGGTGCTTCGGCGCGTACGGCCAAGAACATGGACGTCTCTTTGACGGTGCCAACCGCAACCAGCGTTCGATCCCTCCCGGTCAAGTTGCTCATCGATCAGCGCGTGGTGATCAACAACCATCTGCGACGGGCGCGGGGTGGCAAGGTCTCCTACACCCACATCATTGGCTACGCCATGGTGCAGGCCCTGAAGACCGTGCCTGCGATGAACAACGGCTACGACATCATCGACGGCAAGCCGACGTTGGTCGTACCAGCTCATGTCAATCTCGGCCTGGCCATCGACCTGCCCAAGGAAGACGGCACTCGTCAGCTGCTCGTGCCGAGCATCAAGAAGTGTGAGGAACTGGACTTCGCCCAGTTCTGGTCTGGATACGAGCAGATCGTAAAGAAGGCCCGAGCCGGCCAACTGACAGTCGAGGATTTCGCCGGCACCACCATCACTTTGACCAATCCGGGCACCATCGGAACCAACCATTCGGTTCCCCGCTTGATGCAGGGCCAGGGTGCGATCATCGGCGTGGGTTCGATGGAGTATCCGCCTGAGTTCCAGGGGTCTGATCCCGATCGGCTCAGCGACATGAGCGTGTCCAAGATCTTGACGCTGACCTCGACCTATGACCATCGGGTCATCCAGGGGGCGCAGTCCGGCGAGTACCTGGCCCGGCTGCATGCCCTGCTGCTGGGCGAGGACGGCTTCTACGACGACATCTTCGGCGCACTCCGCATCCCGTACGAGCCCATCCGGTGGGCCCAGGACATCAGCAGTGATCATGAGGACCAGATCCCCAAGCAGGCCCGGATCATGGAGATGATCAACGCCTATCGGGTACGCGGCCACCTGATGGCCGATACTGATCCGCTCGAGTACCGGCAGCGCCGCCATCATGATCTTGACGTGCAGTCGCACGGTCTGACGCTGTGGGACCTGGACCGTGACTTTGCCACCGGATCCTTCGCCGGCGGCCAGGGTCGGATGAAGATGCGGAAGATCTTGGGAATCCTGCGCGACTCCTACTGCCGCACGACCGGCATCGAGTACATGCACATCCAGGAGCCTGCGCAGCGTAAGTGGATTCAAGATCGGGTAGAGCGGCCGCACGAGTCGCTGCCTCGCGACGAGCACCTGCGGATCCTGGACAAGCTCAATGAGGCGGAGATCTTCGAGACGTTCTTGCAAACCAAGTTCGTCGGACAGAAGCGGTTCTCCCTGGAGGGCGGCGAGTCGGCAATCGTCTTGTTGGACGAGGTCTGCGAGCAAGCGGCCGAAGCCGGCCTGGAGGAGGTCTGCATCGGCATGCCGCACCGCGGCCGGCTCAACGTGCTGACCAACATTGTCGGCAAGTCCTACGAGCAGATCTTCCGGGAGTTCGAGGGCAACCTTGACCCGCGCACGGTGCAGGGGTCCGGCGATGTCAAATACCACCTGGGCTCAGAGGGCAAGTTCACCGCATTGAGTGGCGCGACGATCAAGACCTCTGTCGCCGCCAACCCGAGCCACCTCGAGGCAGTGAATCCGGTGCTGGAGGGCATCGCCCGAGCCAAGCAGGACATTCTTGACCGCGGCGCCGAGTTTCCGGTGCTGCCCGTGCTGATGCACGGCGATGCAGCATTCGCGGGCCAGGGTGTTGTCGCCGAAACCCTCAACCTCAGCCAGCTGCGTGGCTACCGGACCGGCGGCACGATTCACATTGTGGTGAACAACCAGGTCGGCTTCACCACGTCGCCAACCGAGTCGCGGTCGTCGATGTACTGCACCGATGTTGCCCGCATGATCCAGGCGCCGATCTTCCATGTGAACGGCGACGATCCAGAGGCCTGCATCCGCGTCGCTCGGCTGGCGTTCGAGTTCCGGCAGGAATTCAACAAGGACGTAGTCATCGACCTCATCTGCTACCGCCGGCGCGGCCACAATGAGGGCGATGATCCGAGCTTCACCCAACCTCGGATGTATGACCTGATTGAGAAGAAGCGGTCGGTTCGCAAGCTCTACACCGAGGCACTGATCGGCCGCGGCGATATCACCGTCGAAGACGCCGAGGCGGTTATGACTCGCTTCCAGCAGCGGCTGGAGACTGTCTTCAAGGAAGTCCGTGGGTCGACTCAGCCGCCCAGAGACATGGAGTACAACCGAGTGCCGGCGTACCCCAAGAAGTCTGCTGCTAAGCATGGGACCGCCGTCAGCATGGAGACGCTCAAGAAGGTCGCCGACGCGCACACCACATTCCCGAGTGGATTCACGGTCCATCCGAAAGTGATGCCGCAGCTACAGCGCCGGGCCGCTGCGATCACCCAGGGCCCTATCGATTGGGCCACCGCGGAGATCGTCGCTTTCGGTTCGTTGCTGCTGGAGGGTCGTACTGTCCGGCTTACCGGTCAAGACACCCGTCGCGGGACCTTCGTGCAGCGCTTCGCTGCCATCGTTGATCGCAAGACCGGAGAGTCCTGGGTGCCGCTCAAGCATCTTGACGACGACCAAGGCAAGTTCCACGTCTTTGACTCGTTGCTGAGCGAGTACGCCGCCATGGGCTTCGAGTACGGCTACTCGGTGGCGAGCCCCGAGGCACTTGTGCTTTGGGAGGCTCAGTTCGGTGATTTCGTCAATGGCGCGCAGACGATCATCGATGAGTTCATTACGTCAGGCCAGGCGAAGTGGACCCAGCAGTCTGGGGTCGTACTTCTATTGCCGCATGGCTATGAGGGCCAGGGTCCGGACCACTCGTCGGCTCGACTCGAACGCTTCCTCCAGCTGGCTGCAGAAGACGCATTCACGGTTGCCCAGCCGTCGACTCCAGCGAATTACTTCCACATGTTGCGACAGCAGGCGTTGGGCGAACTCCATCGGCCCCTGATCGTCATGACCCCAAAGTCGATGCTGCGCAACAAACTCGCCGTGTCCGACCCGACGGACCTCACTCAGGGATCCTGGAAGCCGGTGGTCGGCGATCCGACGATCGAAGACCCGAGTCAGGTCAGCTCGATCCTGCTCTGCTCCGGCAAGATCCGTTGGGACCTGGTGACTGCGCGCAGCCAGGCCAAGAAGGATGGGCAGGTCGCGATCATCGCTGTGGAACGGCTGTATCCGTTGCCGATCAAAGACATCGTCAAGCAGCTCAAGCGCTTCGAGGGTGTCGAGGAGCTGCGCTGGGTACAAGACGAGCCGGCTAACCAGGGCGCGTGGCCTTTCATGGCGCTGAACTTGCCGCCGCGCCTCGCCGAAACCGAGCCTGGCCGGACTTGGCAGTTGACCAAGGTGACTCGACCGGAATCCTCAGCGCCGTCAGTCGGGTCAGCGACTGTCCACATGCAGCAACACCGTGCCCTGATGGACGCCGCCTTCAAATAACACTCGGCAAACGTTGATCGAGATACTCGAAGCGCGGCGAGCGTCGGAGGCGCGTGCTGGTGATCGGAGGAGAGATGAGCGCAGGGCCCCACGGTCACGGAAGCTCTGGCAGCTGGCGACTGCCTTGCGCGAAGAATGACGACGACACCAGCTCAGTCGCGCGGTGCGCGAGCCGAGCCTAAACAACCATGTATTTCACGGATCGCGGGATAGAGGAGCTCCAGGCTCGCCGAGGAGAGAATGAGGTCACGCTCGCCTGGCTCGCCGATCAGCTGCGAACCTTTGTTGATCTCCATCCCGAGTTTGAGACTCCGATCGAGCGGCTCGCGACGTGGCTCGCCCGGCTGGATGACGAGGAGGACGAGTAGGACCCGCGCATATGCGGGTCGCAGCCAAGAAAGGGGTCGGCGACGACACGAAATCGGG
>JAICEV010000113.1 GCA_025923975.1 Propionibacteriaceae bacterium | reverse complement strand
CTTCGTGGCACCTGGCGTTTCAGCAGATGCGACGAAGACGGCGGCTTCTGGCGCGATCCGCGCGAGCGGAGCGAGCAATTCAACATTGCAGCAGCCACCAATGTGAGCCCCATACATATTGCGAGCTGAGCGCCGAATGATGGCTGCGCTGCTCGAGATCAACCAGCGGATCGGGATGAGACTCGGGCTGTAGCAGCTCTGGAACGACCTCGCTCTGCAGCCCACAGAAGGCGGTCGTCGCTCCTGCCTCCTCACCAGCGGCGCGGACAGCGTCTACAGCAACGTGGGCCGTCAGGTTCACAGTGGATCCGGGAACCGGATCGAGGGCGCGACCGTCGCGGTAGGCGGCGAGCGAGCCGGCGACCGGACGCCGCCCGGCAGTATGCCCGTAGTCGATCATGAGCGCACAGCCTCCGCGCTTCAAGATCATCTTGATGAGCTCAACCCAGGCCCGATCCCGGGTAAGACCGATCTCGGCGCGGTCACCGCCAGGCCACCACCGGTCGACCCAGGCGAGTTGCTCACTCTCCAATCGCGGCCCGGCCTGCTCCATCCCGTCATCATTGATGACGACTTCCCGCCAGCCGTCGGCGTGCCGCGTCACCACCGGGCACGGCAAATCGTCCAGCCACTCGCAGCAGATGATCAAGACCGGCTCAGGCTGGGCCAGGGCGGCGCCCGCCTCACCGCTCGTCCAGCACCCGTATCGCACGTCCCACAGGTCCTGCGCCCAGCCCACTTCTGCCGCCAGCCCATTCGGCCGTTTTCGAAGATCAACTCCGAGCAGCTGGAGATCAGGTCGGATCGCTGCAAGTTCCTCCAGTAGACGGCCATTGCCGGCGCCGATGTCGACTACATGGGCGATCTCATCGTGTCGATCGACGACTGCAGCCAGCATCTGCGCGATCATCGGTCCGCTCGCTGCCGCAGTGCGGAAATGTGCGTCAGGGCTGTGGACGCGCCAGAATCCGTCCGCGCCGTACGCCGACTCGACCCAGGCGTCGAACCAGGAGCGCCATCCCCGCGCAGGGGGATCCGGGGGGCCCGCTCCCCCCGCTGACGAATGCGGGAGCATGGCCCTATGGTGCCTGATGCTGCGTCTCTGACGTCCAGCCCCGCACAGGCAACCCCACTACCGCCGTTCCCTCAGCTACCGCCATTGCCGTCCTTGCCACGGCGGCTCTCCGCGGAACCTCCCGGGTGGGTACGCGAGGTGGACGTTGTCGTGGTCGGATCGGGCATCGCAGGCCTGACGGCTGCGCTCGAGTGCCGGCATCTGGGCACGATCATGGTCGTCACCAAGGATGAGGTAGCGGCTGGCTCGACCCACTGGGCACAGGGTGGGATCGCGTGGGTACAGGCCGAGGGCGACACAGTGGAACAACACATCGATGACACTTTGGTCGCAGGCGCCGGCCTCTGCATCGAGGAGGCGGTACGCGTCCTGGTCACCGAGGGACCCGACGAGGTAGCCAAGCTCATCAACCGAGGCGCCGAGTTCGATCGCGACCTCGCCGGTGAGCTTGAACTGACACGCGAGGGCGGTCACAAGCGGCACCGGATAGCGCACGCCGGGGGCGACGCCACAGGCGCCGAGATCGAACGTGCACTCATCTCCGCGGTTACCGCCGATCGCGGGATCGAAATCGTTGAGCATGCTCTGGTTCTCGACCTGATTCCGGCCGAGGTCGATCCGGATGAGGCGCCGGCGGTGGCGGGTGTGACGCTCCACGTGCTCGGCGAAGGCACACGCGGAGGCGTCGGTGCGGTGCATGCCCGGGCGGTGGTGCTGGCCACGGGCGGCATCGGCCAGATCTATGCCGTGACGACGAATCCGCCGGTCTCTACCGGAGATGGGGTCGCCGCCGCACTGCGAGCTGGGGCCCGGTTGCGGGACATCGAGTTCATCCAGTTCCATCCCACGGTGCTTTACCTCGGTCCGGGCGCTCGCGGCCAGCTGCCACTGGTCAGCGAGGCGGTACGTGGCGAGGGCGGTCAGCTGATCAACTCCCGTGGCGAGCGCTTCATGGTCGGGAAGCATGAGCTTGCTGAGCTGGCACCTCGGGATGTCGTCGCCAAACAAATCATGAAGGAGATGGCGGCGGCCGGTGTTGATCATGTCTACGTTGACGGCCGGATGCTGGGAGAGGAGACCTGGCGGGTGAGGTTCCCCACCATCTGGCACAGTTGCCGCCAGGTCGGCATCAACCCCGCTACTGATCTGATCCCTGTCGCACCTGCGTGCCACTACTTCTGCGGTGGCGTGGAAACCAACATTGATGGTGCCACGAGCCTCAGCGGCCTTTACGCCTGCGGAGAAGTGGCCTCCTCCGGCGTGCACGGTGCCAATCGCCTGGCCTCCAACTCGCTTTTGGAAGGGCTGGTCTTCGCTCGTCGGATCGCGGAACGGCTGCAGGACGTCCCGCCACCCCGCCGACCGCCCGCACAGGATCCTCGGAAACCTGGGCTCATCGATCGATCTGTGGTACCCGCCTTGCAGCAGGCCATGAGTCGCTATGCGGGAGGATTGCGGGATGCCGCTGGTCTTGATCGGTGCGCTGCTGAGTTGGCGAAGCTGGCCCAACAGACCGCTGCGGAGCCCGGTCTGGAGTCGTGGGAGGCGACCAACATGATGGCAGTGGGAGCGGCCATCCTGGCGTCCGCCCGGCTTCGCGAGGAGTCCCGAGGGGCGCACTGGCGCGATGACTTCGAAGGCCGTCGCGAAGCCTGGCGTGGCCACCTCCTCGTCGCACAGGATGATCAACAAGGGTTACGGCACCACTTCGTGCCGGCGCCTCCCATGAGCGTCGATAGGCGCCCGGACCGTTGATGACCTACACCACACTGGCCGAGATCGAGGGCCTGGTGACAGCCTCGGCCCTCGATCTCGATGCCGTGTCATTGATCATCTCCGAGGCGCTGGACGAGGATCTGGGCGGCCGTGGTGTGCTGCCACGAGGCACCGGTGCCAGGCTCGACGTCACTTCCTATGCCACTGTTCCAGTCGCTGATACCGCCCACGGCGAGTTCGTCGTACGCCAGCCTGGCACCGTCGCTGGGCTGCCAGTCGCGGCGCTCGTTGTCGCGTCGCTCTGCGCGCCAGCCGGCGCCTTCACACTCGTTCTGCATGCAACTGACGGCGACCGCGTCGCTCGCGGCGACGTACTGATTTCGATAACGGGGAACGCCCGGGCGCTGCTGACGGCTGAGCGGGTCGCCCTGAATTTGATCACCATGATGTCGGGTGTTGCGACAGCAACTAGCGCTTGGGTCGACGCGCTCGCCGGAACGAATACCAAGGTTCGCGACTCACGTAAGACTCTTCCGGGTCTGAGAATGCTGCAGAAGTATGCGGTCCGAGTTGCCGGCGGCATCAATCATCGGATGTCTTTGGCTGACGCCGCACTGATCAAGGACAACCATGTGATCGCGGCTGGGGGAGTAGTAGCGGCTTATCGTGCGGTCCGGCAAGCTTTTCCCGACGTTCCGATCGAGGTGGAAGTGACCTCAGCTGAGCAGGCGCGCCAAGTTGTCGCAGCGGGTGCTACTGAGATCCTGCTGGACAATATGAGCGTTGCTGCCATGGCCGCTATCGTCACGGAGTTGCAACATCTTGCAAGTTTTGAGGCCAGCGGCGGCTTGTCATTACTGAACGCGGCCGAAGTTGCGCAGACCGGTGTCAATTTCGTTGCGGTGGGAGCGATCACTCATTCTGCGCCTGCCTTAGATATTGCTCTCGATTTTGCTTCTGCAATCTGAAGAACGCGAGTAATCTCGCACCTGTCAGGTAGTCTCACTTTCACTCTGGAGGAACTTATGGCGCAGCGCGTGCAGATCATTCTCGAAGATGATTACGACGGGGGAACCGCTGACGAGACGGTCACTTTCGCATTGGACGGTGCTGAGTATGAAATCGACCTGTCGTCCAAGAATGCCACTGGGCTCCGCGATGCGTTGGCGCCGTGGGTCGCACATGCCCGCAAGATCGGTGGCCGGCGTAAGCGAGCCCCGAAAACAACTGGCTCGACGAGCACCAGCGACATCCGTGCTTGGGCATTAACCCACGGTCACGACGTCAGCAGCCGTGGCCGAGTCTCGGCAGAGGTACGCGAGGCGTATGAGAAGGCTCATGCGTGATCTGAGCAAAGAGTCGGCTCCCCGAACGGCCCTCCTCAGCTCCCGCCGGTAGGCCCCAGCCGGCGCCGTGCGCCGTCGTCATTTGCGCCCTGGGCGAACAAGCTTCGCCCAGGGCGCTCGCTGTTCCAGGCCAGTCCAGCAAGGTGTCTGCCCTTGTGGGCGCCCGATCCAGTGGATCCCGAGGCGACTGCGAAAATGTCACCGGCAAGGGGGAATATCGGGCAGTCGAACGAGGGTTGTAACCCGACACCGCACTATGTCGATCGAGCCGGACACCGTACATCTGGGCGGCCGACAACCGGATTTGCCACGAATAAGGAACAAGGCAACTGAGGGCCCGGCCGACTAGAGTGAGAGACGTCGGTGATGGTCCGAGCCAGCAGGGCGAGAGCCGCACCGAGAACGAGGGAGCAATCATCATGTTTGAGCGGTTTACAGACCGGGCCCGACGCGTCGTGGTGTTGGCGCAGGAAGAGGCTCGCATGCTGAACCACAACTACATCGGCACTGAGCACATCCTGCTGGGACTCATCCATGAAGGCGAGGGCGTCGCTGCCAAAGCTTTGGAGTCCCTTGGTATTTCCCTAGAAGCTGTCCGGCAAAAGGTTGAAGAGATCATCGGCCATGGGCAGCAATCCCCAAGTGGACACATCCCATTCACGCCCCGAGCAAAAAAAGTCCTTGAACTGAGCTTGCGCGAAGCGCTCCAGATCAATCATTCCTACATCGGCACCGAGCACATCCTGCTCGGCCTGATTCGGGAAGGTGAAGGTGTTGCGGCTCAGGTTTTGGTGAAGCTGGGCGCGGACCTCAACCGAGTGAGAAATCAGGTCTTGCAATTACTCAGCGGTTTCCAGGGTAAGGAAGCAGCTACTGCCGGCGCTCCAGAGCAGGGCAGCACTCCGTCGTCATCGATGGTTCTCGACCAGTTCGGTCGTAATCTCACTCAGGCGGCTCGGGAGAACAAGCTTGATCCGGTTATCGGGCGAGAGACCGAGATCGAGCGCGTGATGACTGTGCTGTCGCGGCGTACCAAAAACAACCCGGTGCTAATTGGCGAACCGGGCGTTGGCAAGACGGCGGTTGTTGAAGGCCTTTCACAGGCCATCGTCCGTGGCGATGTTCCGGAAACACTCCGAGATAAGCAGATTTACACCCTCGACCTTGGTGCGCTAGTTGCAGGTAGCCGTTATCGCGGTGATTTCGAGGAGCGTCTGAAGAAGGTGCTCAAGGAAATCAAGACGCGCGGCGACGTTGTGCTGTTCATCGATGAGATCCACACTCTCGTCGGTGCCGGGGCAGCAGAGGGTGCTATCGACGCCGCTAGCATCCTGAAGCCGATGCTGGCGCGTGGTGAGCTGCAAACCATTGGCGCCACCACATTGGACGAGTATCGGAAGTACGTGGAGAAGGACGCCGCGTTGGAGCGGCGCTTCCAGCCAATCCAGGTAGCCGAGCCGTCCATCGCGCACACCATCGATATCCTGCGGGGGCTTCGAGACCGTTACGAGGCGCATCACCGGATCACCATCACCGATGAGGCCTTGGTGGCTGCGGCTCAGATGGCCGACCGGTACATCTCTGATCGCTTCCTGCCCGACAAGGCGATCGACCTGATCGACGAGGCGGGCGCTCGGCTGCGGATCAGGAGGATGACCGCACCGCCAGACCTACGCGAGTTCGACGAGAAGGTGGCTGCCGTACGGCTGGAGAAGGAAGCTGCCATCGACGCCCAAGACTTCGAGCGGGCCGCCGGTCTCCGCGATGATGAGAAGAAGCTGCTGACTGCGCGCGCTGAGCGTGAGGCGCAGTGGAAGTCTGGTGATCTTGATGTCGTAGCAGAGGTGGACGAAGAGATCATCGCCGAGGTGCTGTCCACCGCAACCGGCATTCCGGTCTTCAAGCTGACCGAGGAAGAGTCCTCGCGACTGCTGCGGATGGAAGAGGAGATCGGCAAGCGCTACATCGGCCAGCACGACGCTGTCAAGGCGCTATCCCGTTCGATCCGGCGTACCCGGGCAGGCCTTAAGGACCCGAAGCGCCCCAGCGGCTCGTTCATCTTCGCCGGTCCGTCTGGTGTCGGTAAGACCGAGTTGACTAAGGCTCTGACTGAGTTCTTGTTCGGCGACGAGAATGCGCTGATCCAGCTGGACATGAGCGAGTACTCGGAGAAGCACACCGCCTCGCGGCTCTTCGGCTCACCTCCTGGCTATGTCGGCTACGAGGAGGGCGGCCAGCTCACCGAGAAGGTACGCCGCAAGCCGTTCAGTGTGGTGCTATTCGACGAGATCGAGAAGGCTCACCCGGACATCTTCAACTCGCTGCTGCAGATACTTGACGAGGGCCGACTGACCGACGCTCAGGGTCGGCAGGTGGACTTCAAGAACACCGTGATCGTGATGACGACGAACCTCGGTACGCGCGATATCGCCAAGAGCGTGACGCTCGGGTTCAGTCAGGGCACCGACGCCGAGGGCAGCTACGACAAGATGAAGGCCAAGGTGTCGGATGAGCTGAAACAGCACTTCCGGCCGGAGTTCTTGAACCGTGTCGACGAGATCGTGGTCTTCCGCCAGCTGACGCAAGACGACATCGAGCGGATTGTTGATCTGATGGTCGGTCAGATCGAGATCCGGCTGAAGGACAAGGACATGGGCATCGAGCTCACGCCCGCGGCTAAGACACTGGTCGCCAAGCGAGGCTTCGACCCAGTGCTTGGAGCGCGGCCGTTGCGCCGGGCGATCCAGCGCGACGTCGAGGATCTGCTGGCCGAGAAGATCTTGTTCTCCGAGCTGAAGCCTGGCGAGATTGTCGTGGTCGACGTTGCCGACCCAGGGTCAGAGCACCCGTTCACCTTCACTGGCACACCGCGTTCGGCAGCTCCGGACGTACCGCCCGTGGAGTTCGGCGGCATTGTCGAGGGCTTCAACGAAGGTTCCGAAGCCGCCAACGAGTAGCCATTCCTCAACGCCAATCAGCCGCGTCCATATTGGGGTGCGGCTGATTTGCATTGTGCCCCCACCCTTGTTGCCGCAACCTGCGTGCACGTTGGTTGCGGTCGCTCTGCTCAGGTTGTGCTACCCATGCAGACCGTCAGGAACCTGTGTAGGGCTGCCTTCGTATTCGGGAGCCGGAGTGCGTCTGGCAGAGTGGCTCGGTGCCCCTGACGAACCGGATTCCAGCGGTCTGGCTGGTGATCACGGGAATTGTCTCGGTCCAAGTTGGTGCGGCAATCGCCAAGGATCTATTCGACTTGGTGCCGCCAACGGCAATGGTGTGGCTCCGACTCGCGACTTCGGCCGTGATCTTGCTCTTGATGGCACGCCCCCGGTTGACCGGGCATTCAGGCCGTGACTGGCTCATCGTCCTCGGCTTCGGCGTCAGCCTGCTGATCATGAACTGGGCGATCTACCAGTCCTTTGCGCGGATCCCGCTGGGCATCGCGGTGACCATCGAATTCCTCGGTCCGCTGACTGTTGCGGTCATCGGTTCACGCCGTTTCCTGGATTTGATCTGGGTCGTCCTGGCTGGGGCGGGAGTCGCCCTGCTGGGTGTGTCGAGGGCAAGCCTGACTGTTGCCGGAGTTGGGTTCGCTCTTCTTGCCGCACTTGCCTGGGCCTTTTACATCCTGCTGAGCGCGCAGACGGGCAAGCGCTGGCCTGGTATCAGCGGCCTAGCCATCGCCAGCATGGTCGGAGCCGTCGCATTGGCACCACCGGCAATCGTGGAGGCTGGCAGCACGTTGCTCGATCCGACGGTGTTGATTCTCGGGCTGGCGATTGGACTGCTGAGCTCCGTCATCCCGTACAGCTTCGAGCTGATCGCTCTACGCCGCATTCCGCCGCGTGTCTTCAGCATCTTGATGAGCCTGGAGCCAGCTGCGGCGGCAGTTGCCGCAATGATCTTGCTCGGGGAGTTCCTCAGCGTTGTGCAATGGCTGGCCATGGCTTGTGTGATGATCGCAAGCATCGGTGCGACTCGGACCTCGACGACGTTGGATCAGCCAGCGCCGGACTGAGCCGACGATGTCAGTGCCCTAGTGACGTATTAATGGCCAAACTGATCGGAATCGGTGACAACGGATTCGCCGCGGTCGAGTCCGCTGATTGCGCTCATCTCCTGTTCATTCAACTCGAAGTCAAAGATGTCGATGTTTTCCGCGAGCCGGCCCGCGTTCGACGACCTGGGGATTGTCACCAGCCCGAGCTGGATGTGCCAGCGGAGCACGACTTGTGTCGGGGACTTGCCGTGATCTTTTGCGATCCGTGTGATCACCGGGTCGTTCCTTAGCTCATTGCCGCCCGATGCACCAATTGGGCTGTACGACTCTGTGACAATGCCGTGACCGGCGTGGTAGGCCCGGCTCTCTTTCCTGGTTGAATACGGACTCAGCTGGATCTGATTGATGTCGGGGATGATGCCGGTTTCGTTGCGCACCCGCTGCAGGTGGGCAGGCTTGTAGTTCGAGGTGCCAATGGCGCGGAGCCCGCCCTTGTCCAGAATTGCCTGCAGGCCCTGCACTGCCTCGACATAGCGATCTTGATCCGGGTTCGGCCAGTGCACCAGCATGAGATCGATGTAGTTGACGCCGAGCCGCTGCAAGCTGGCTTCGTACGCCTGACGCACCCCATCAACGCTATGCCAGCGACGGTTGAACTTGGTGGTGATGAAGACTTCGGACCGGTCGATGCCGGAGTCCCGAATCGCTTGTCCGACCGCGTCTTCGTTGCGGTAGTTCTCTGCAGTATCGATCAGCCGGTAGCCGGCCTCGAGCGCTGTCCGGACCTGGCGGGTTGACTCGGCGCCAACCAACGGCGACGTACCCAGTCCTAGCACCGGGATCTCAGCACCATTGCGAAGAGGGAGGGCCGGAGCGAGCGCGGACATCAAAACAGAGCCCCTTTCTGATTGAGTCTGAAGACCTAGCGTGGCAACGACCATCCGCCGCCTACGGCGACCACGAGGCCATCCTTTACGAGCGAGGCCATCGCACGGTCGCGCTGCCCAGCATCTTGCCACGTCGCCGCGAGGTCACTGTCGTGGATCGGCTTATCGCTGGATCGAAGCATCGCAAGCACTGCGCCCCGGCACTGCCGGTCGGTTCCCGCGTAGGACTGACCGCGGCGCGGGGGGCCACCCCAGGCTGGATAGCCCGCCCGGCGCCAGGCGCACAGAGACGCTACCGGACAGGCCTGGCAGATGGGATTGCGTGCCCGGCACACCAATGCGCCAAGCTCCATGGAGGCGATGG
>JAICEV010000112.1 GCA_025923975.1 Propionibacteriaceae bacterium | reverse complement strand
TTCGACTGTGCGCCGCTGGCGTGGGGGAGTGATCGATGAGTGTCATCGGAGCGGCGATTTCCGCTTGCAGAGAGCTCTCGCATCGAGTGCTGGACTCCCAGCATCCGGCGGGCCTGCCGAGGCAGCTCGCCGAAGACCAAGCGAGTCCCAGGGAGCTTGAATACAGCAGCAGCGGCGACCGCCGGCGGAATACCGACCAGGTAGTCGGGATCGGCGCTGCGAAGGGCATCGGCCATGCGGCGCCAGCCGAGACCCGCGTCCGCGACCACGATCGCTGCGCCGGCCCGCCAGCAGGCGTAGACCGTCGCGGTCAACTCGAGACCTGGAGGTACCAGCAGGGCGACTCGGTGTCCGGGCCGTACGCCGGCTTGCCGCAGCCCAACAGCCAACGCTTCAACCATGCGCTCTAGTTCGGCGAACGAAGTCAGTCGGGTGCCGCTACGAACCAACTCGGCGATCGCCGGAGCGCAGTCGCCACCGGCTGGCGCAGCAGCCAGACCAACAACGAGGTCCGCAGTCGTTTCGTGCAGCGGCCAGTCGGGCGCCAGTTTGCGTGGTTGCGTGGAGGCGATCGACCGCACCCACGACCATGCATCCTCGGCGGCGCAAGGCGTGTCCTCTATGACCAAATGTGATGCTCCGGCGTACCGGTGGACATCGGCGTGCGGCAGCCGGCGCTCCAGGTCGCGAAGCGAGGCCTGTGTGAAGACAGGATCCCGCGGGCCCCACAGCAGCAGCGTCGGAACTCTTGTGAAACCGGCCAATCCGAGAGCCACCCGATCGAGTGATGCGCGACTGGGATGGTCTAGCTCCACGGGGATATCGGCAACGAACTCGCCGACGGCCCGCCGGCGACCAGGTTCGGAATACGGGGCACGCAGTGCGGCGCGAACCTCGGCCGGGATCGACGGCCAAGACAGCACCCCGGCGGCACGTACGAACGTCGCCGTGCGTACGCAAACCAGCTGCCGGAGCGCACGGCTGCGTGCTAGCCGGATCAGCGCCGGCGTGCCTTCTTGCGGCGGCGCAGCAACCGCTGTGTTGGTCAAGATCAGTCCGGCGATCTGATCAAGGTGGCGTTGCGCCCACCCGAGCGAGATCGGTCCGCCCCAATCGTGCGCGGCCAGCACCACTGAGGCGGTGATTCCCAGTTCCGAGGCGATGGCGTCGAGGTCATCGATCCGCGCCGCAAGGAGGCGGGGCGACTTTGGTCGCTCGGAGTAGCCCATCCCAAGCTGATCGATTGCGACAACCCGCCAGCCCGGGTCCGCGCAAGCCAGAAACCGACGCCACAGATAGGACCAGGTCGGGTTGCCGTGCACACAAAGCAGCGTTCCCGCCTGTGGGACTACGCCGTTGTCCAGTACGTGCCAGCTGCGCAACACGCCTTCTGCATCTGCGGTGTGGACCAACCTCGACCACGCTGGATCGATGCCCGGCATGCCGTCAAGCTCCGCGACGAGCCCCGGCGTCGTGACCAGGTTGTTGATCACCAGACGATTTCGGCGTACGAAGTGTTCAGGCCGGACCCGATACCGAGCAACAGAATCCGGTCTCCTGCGCGCATCTGGTCCATATGCCGCGCCAGTGTGAACGGAACCGCGGCCGGACCCATGTTGCCGTACTTCGGCAACGTGAGAGGGAAGCGTGCTGGGTCGACGCCGAGCGCCTTGGCCATCGCCCGGATGTGCACGACGGAGGTCTGGTGAGCGACGAACCAATCAACGCCATCCCACTCGAACTCTTCCTTTGCATCGGCCCAGGTCGCCAAGGCCAGCGCCAGTCCGGCGTCGAACAGCCGCTTGGTGTCGGTCCGCATTCGGGTGAGGTCACCGACGCAAAGATCATGGTATTCGGTGCCGGCGCGGCTCACCCCACCGATGACTCGGTGGCCTTCGGGATGGCGGTCGGCTCGTCCGAGCACCATCGCCGCAGACCCGGAGCCAAGCGTCAGGGTGGCGAACTGTGACCGCAGGTCGGCCGCGGTCGTATCGTCCCGGGCCAGCCGAGCGAGCGTGACCTCCTGGGTGTAGCGGGAACCTTCGGCATCCACAATTACGGCATAGTCTGCCTGGCCTGAGTCGATCATCGTCCCAGCCAACTGGATACCGTTCACGAAACCGAGACAGGCATTCGCCAAGTCGAAGTTGAGGCAGTTCGTCGGCAAGCCCACTTGATGGTGAATCGCAACTGCGGTAGAGGGTTCAAGGTACTCCCGGGAGACCGCGGTGTTGATCATGACGCCGACCTGGCCGGGGGTGATACCCGCCTCGGCCAGCGCCTTGGCGGCCGCCATTGCCGCGGCATCGGCGAAGCTCACGTCCGTCGGCCACCAGCGACGCTCGACCACTCCGGCCAGCTTTTCCAGCAGGCCGGCCCGAGTTCCTACGCGCCGATATGTCTCCGCCAGCCGCTCGTCGAAAGCGGCGGAGGTAATCACGATCGGTGCGTCCACCGCACACACCGAGAGCACGGTGGTGTTGCTCGGCCGAAAGCTTGCGTTACCGCTCATTTACCCCCTATTCAGGGCCGCCGGTCCTGTCTCCGCTAAAGCCGCTCTCCGCACTATGGTGTCATCGCGGGCGGACACCGCCCTAACCTGCTCGGTTCCAGCTGGTCGAAGTAGTGCGCAAAAGCACATGTTATCTTGACGTCAAGATAGTTTCGTAACGATGGATGGAGGGCTCATGAGTGTGAACAGCTTCGGTGCAAAGGCAACCCTCCAGGTGGGTGAGGAGTCATACCAGATCTTCCGGCTTGACGCCATCAAGGGCTCAGATTCGCTGCCGTACAGCCTCAAGATCTTGCTGGAGAACCTGCTCCGCACAGAGGACGGACTCAACATCACCGCCGATCACGTCCGGGCGCTCGCGGAATGGGATCCGAACGCGGAACCCAGCGACGAGATCCAGTTCACCCCCGCGCGAGTGATCATGCAGGACTTCACCGGTGTGCCATGCGTGGTGGATCTGGCCACCATGCGTGAAGCGATGGCGAAAATGGGCGGTGACGCGGACCAGATCAACCCCCTGGCGCCGGCCGAGTTAGTGATTGATCACTCCGTGATCGCCGATGTCTTCGGCACCGCTGACGCATTCGCCAGAAATGTCGAGATCGAGTACAGCCGTAACCACGAGCGCTATCAGTTCCTCCGCTGGGGACAGACCGCGTTCGACGATTTCAAGGTTGTTCCACCTGGTACGGGGATTGTGCATCAGGTCAACATCGAGCATCTGGCTCGGGTGATCTTCTCCCACGAGGTGGAGGCTGCCGACAGCTCGGGACAAACAGAGCGCTATGCCTATCCCGACACCTGCGTCGGGACCGATTCCCACACCACGATGGTCAATGGCCTGGGTGTGGTCGGCTGGGGCGTCGGCGGCATCGAGGCCGAGGCGGCAATGCTTGGCCAACCCGTCTCGATGCTCATCCCTCGTGTGGTGGGCTTCAAACTCTCAGGGGCACTACGTGAGGGCACGACCGCAACCGATCTCGTCCTCACCATCACCGAGATGCTGCGGCAGCACAAGGTGGTCGGAAAGTTCGTGGAGTTCTACGGGCCTGGGGTCTCTCAGGTGCCGGTGGTGGACCGAGCGACCATCGGCAACATGAGTCCGGAGTATGGCTCAACGATCGCCATCTTTCCGATCGATGGCAAAACGACGGAGTATCTGAAGCTCACCGGCCGCAGTGATCAGCAGATTGCATTGGTCGAGACGTACGCCAAGACACAAGGTTTATGGCACAGCGATGACCGGGAGCCGAAGTACTCCGAGTACCTCGAGCTTGATCTTGGCTCCGTCGTTCCCAGCATCGCCGGACCGCGGCGGCCCCAAGATCGTGTGCAGGTTGCCCATGCCAAGCAGGGGTTCCGGGAGGCGTTGCGTGACTTTGTCTCCGAGGAGGAGTTGATCGGTTATGACGAGTCGGTAGATGAGTCTTTCCCGGCTTCTGACGTGCCAAGTCGTGGCGGGTCCAGCGAGTCCTTGGCCCCGCATGAGTACGGCGAAGAGCCCGATGATATCGCCCGACCCAGCAAGCAAGTGCCCGTTACTCTGAGCGACGGTACGTCGTTCGAACTCGATCATGGCGCAGTCGTGATCGCCGCAATCACCTCATGCACCAACACCTCCAATCCCAGTGTGATGATCGGCGCCGCACTGCTGGCCAAGAAAGCAGTCGATCGCGGGTTGAGCCGCAAGCCATGGGTGAAGACCACCCTTGCGCCCGGTTCCAAGGTCGTCAGTGACTATTACGACCGTTCAGGCCTGACGCCATACCTCGACAAACTTGGTTTCAACCTAGTCGGCTACGGCTGTACCACCTGCATCGGCAATTCTGGACCGCTCATTCCGGAGGTCAGCGCGGCGGTACATGAAAATGATCTTGCAGTGGTCTCGGCGCTATCGGGCAACCGGAACTTTGAGGGCAGGATCAACCCGGACGTCAAAATGAACTACCTGGCCTCGCCGCCGCTGGTCGTGGCGTACGCGCTTGCCGGCACTATGGACATCGATCTGATAAATGATTCTCTCGGCAAGGACGAGCAAGACAACGACGTGTACCTTGCCGACATCTGGCCGAGCGAAGCTGAGATCGATGAGATCATCTCCACTGCGATCGGCGCGGAGATGTTCACCGAGTCCTATGCAGATGTCTTCGCAGGGGATGAGCAGTGGCAATCTCTGCCGACGCCTGAGGGGGAGACCTTCGAGTGGGACCCGGACTCGACCTATGTTCGCAAGCCGCCGTACTTCGACGGTATGCCAACAGAACCGGCGTCCGTCGCGGACATCAGTGGGGCGCGAGTGCTGCTCAGACTCGGCGACTCGATCACCACGGATCACATCTCACCGGCCGGGTCGATCAAGCCTGATTCGCCTGCCGGGCAATACCTGTCCGAGCACGGTGTGGAGCGGAAGGATTTCAACTCCTACGGATCGCGGCGCGGCAATCACGAGGTGATGATCCGAGGAACCTTTGCCAACATTCGCCTCCGGAACCAGCTCGCACCGGGCACCGAGGGCGGGTTCACCCGCGACTTCACCTCACCGGATGAAGCAGTCACCACGGTGTATGAGGCGTCGCAGAACTACCTCGCGGCGGGCATCCCACTCATCGTGCTGGCTGGCAAGGAATATGGCTCGGGTTCCTCTCGGGACTGGGCCGCCAAAGGCACGGCACTGCTCGGCGTCAAAGCCGTTATTGCCGAATCGTACGAGCGCATCCACCGATCCAATCTGATTGGGATGGGGGTGCTGCCATTGCAGTTCCCTGAAGGGGAGGACGCCGGCTCCCTTGGGCTCACCGGCGAGGAGACCTTTGACATCGTCGGGATCACTGAACTCAACCACGGCCGCACGCCGGCGACCGTGAAGGTCAATGCCGGTGATATCAGCTTCGACGCAGTGGTGCGTATCGACACTCCTGGCGAGGCTGACTACTACCGCAATGGCGGAATCATGCAGTACGTGCTGCGGTCCTTGATTAGGAAGTAGTTCGCTCAGGAACCTTGGTCAGTGGCCAATTCGTCATGCATTCAGGCAAGAAACCCTGCTGCTCGAGACAGCCTTCGGCGTCTGATCACTATCGACGCCACCTTAGCCTTGAGGGGTGGGCGTCTGGAACGATCACGTTTTACCACGGGTGATGGATCGGGTGCTTAACACGCCAACGGTGAACGCCCGACGTGCCAAGGTCTGTCAGGGTCTGCAGGGTCGCGTCCTGGAGATCGGTTTCGGGACCGGTCTCAATCTCGACCACTATCCGGCTGAGGTGACCGAAATCCTGGTCGTCGAGCCATCGGAGTCGGCAATGCGACTCGCGCGTCCGCGGGAGGTGGCCAGTGGCGCGCAGGTCGAGCGGATAGGGCGCGATGGTGCCCAGCTCGCGTTGCCGGATGGATCGGTGGACTGTGTGCTGTCCACCTACACGCTGTGCACCATCTCAGCCGTGGATGTCGCACTGCAGGAGATTCATCGGGTGCTGAAGCCGGAAGGTGTGTTGCATTTCCTCGAGCACGGTCGCGCGCCGACGGAATCCGTACGCCGTTGGCAGCGCCGGCTGCATCCGGTTCACAGCCGGATCGCTGGTGGTTGCCATCTCGACCGGCCGATCGACGACCTGATCAGTCACGCCGGCCTGATGATCAGTGAGCTGGAAACCGGATACGGGGACGGGCCGCGACCCTTCAGCTATCTCTACCGGGGTCGGGCTCTCCGCGCCCGGTGAGATGCGGCGCAAGCTGCGATGAGTCAGGCGGCGATGGTTCTGGCAGGGCTTCGCTGATCATTTGGGCGTACTTCTCGATCTCGCCTGCCGAGTAGCGGGTCCTCGGCCAGAAGAATCCGCGTAGGCCGTCGCCCTTGGTCCTTGGCACCACATGGATATGCAGATGAGGTATCGATTGGCTGACGACGTTGTTGATCGCCACGAAAGTGCCTTGCGCGCCCAGCGCTGCACTAATCGCTAACGCGACCCGCTGCGCCATTGTCAGCAGCGGAACCATGAGGTTGCTTGGCAGAGTCAGCAAGGTCTCCACATGGCGTGTTGGAGCTACCAGCACGTGACCCTTGAAAACCGGCCGGTGATCAAGGAAAGCAATCACCTCGTCCTCTTGCGCCACCACTGCCGCATCCAGGTCGCCGCGCACAATCTGGCAGATCACGTCGCTCACCCGCATGAGACTAGTGCCAGACATCCGTAGGCGGAGTTATGCGACGACCTCGTAGTGACGCACCGTCAGATCACGTTCGACGAGGAATCGATCGTCCTCTGGGTAGAAGACAGCCTGGTCGATGGCTTCGCCGGCGAATGCTTGGATGCTGTCACGGGAGTCCCAGAGCGAGAAGGTGATGATCTCGGAGCGATCGCCGTCGTCGCGCCGCAGCATCCAGGCGCCCTGATTGCCCGGTGTCGATTTGTACTCAGCTATTCCGGTGCTGGCTATGTAGTTCGCGTACGCGACAGCGTCCTCGCGACGCACGACGCCTCTCCAAATCCGCGCGATCATGAGCAGACAGTACTTCTCAACACGCGGTCGAGGCTGGCGCATCGAACCTAAGTTCGAATATTATCAGCTATGAGCGCTTCGGCTTACGTGCCGCCAGGCTGGCCACCACAGGTACGCCCGCCGGGAGCGAGTGGTTGGGAAGCGACAGCCATCGCCTACCTGCTCGATTGCTGCCCGCCGGACTTTCGCGCGTATCGCGTGCTCCGCAATCATCCGGTGGTGTTGGCGCAGTTTGCCGCTCACTTCGTCAATGGCCAGGATGAGGCGTCACAACGAGGACTGGCCGCCGTCCGTACCAGTATCAGCGAGTATGTCGAGGCAGAGGTTGTGGAGGCCGCGACGCAGGCCTGGCTGGAGCAAGGGGCTCGGCTCGCCCGCACCCGCCGAGCGGTGGCCCTCATAGAAGAGGCTTTGCGCGGGCGGGTCTTTGTTCGCAAGCTGTGAGGCGACTGAGCGCGTCACGTGTGATGGGCCACACTTGGTGATCCGGGGACCGCCGAACACGTAAACTCAAGCCCATGCCAGCCGCCCCGTACGGACTGTTGAGCTCTATCCGAAGCCCACAGGACCTGCGGGATTTGACGTCAGATCAGCTGCGTGACCTCAGTCTGGAGATCCGGTCATTCTTGATCGAGAATGTGTGCCAGACCGGCGGTCACCTTGGACCGAATCTTGGCGTGATCGAGCTGACGATCGCAGTCCATCGGGTTTTCGACTCACCACGCGATCCGATCATCTTCGACACTGGGCATCAGAGCTATGTGCACAAGATCCTGACGGGGCGCCAGGACCAATTCCCGACACTCCGGCAGCGGCATGGGCTGTCCGGCTATCCCAGCCAAGCAGAGTCTGAGCACGACTGGGTGGAAAATTCACATGCATCGACTGCACTCTCGTACGCCGATGGGTTGGCGAAGTCCATTCGACTACGGCGCCAATCCGGCACCGTGGTCGCCTTCGTTGGCGACGGCTCCCTTACTGGCGGGATGTCCTGGGAGGCCCTGAACAACATCGCCGCCTCCGACGACCTGCCGCTGGTGATCGTGGTGAATGACAACGGCCGGTCCTACACTCCGACGGTTGGAGGGCTGGCCCGGCACCTGACCGGGCTACGCACCAACCCGCGTTACGAGCAGATCCTGGAGCTGGTGAAGCGCAATGTCAGTCGAGCACCGCTGGTCGGCAACGTCGCCTACGACATCATGCACGGCATCAAGATCGGGCTCAAAGATGTTCTTGCTCCGCAAGGGTTGTTTTCCGACCTTGGCCTGAAGTACGTCGGCCCAATCGATGGTCATGACATTGCAGAGGTCGAGCGTGCGTTACGGCAGGCCAAGCAGTTCCGCGCTCCGGTCCTGGTGCACTGCATCACCCGCAAGGGCAATGGTTTTGAGGCCGCCGAGAAGCACGAAGAGGACCGCTTCCACGCCGTCGGCAAGATCAATTCCACGACCGGCGAGGCCGTTGGCGGTGCCGCTGGACAGACCTGGACCGACCTGTTCAGCGAGGAACTCCTCCGGCTGGGTAGTACCGACGAACGTGTCGTCGCCATCACCGCGGCAATGGTGTATCCGACAGGTCTGCACCGATTTGCGCAGGCGTTTCCAGACCGCTGCTTCGACGTCGGCATCGCCGAACAGCATGCTGTCACGTCAGCGGCGGGCCTTGCCATGGGTGGTTTGCATCCGGTGGTGGCGGTCTATTCCACTTTCCTCAACCGCGCATTCGACCAGGTCTTGATGGATGTGGCCCTGCATCGATGCGGTGTCACCTTTGTGCTCGACAGGGCGGGCATAACCGGACCCGACGGTCCCAGCCATCACGGCATGTGGGACATGTCGATCTTGCAGGTGGTGCCGGGCCTGCATCTGGCCGCGCCGCGTGACGGCAGCCGATTGCGCGACGCGCTGGTGCGATCGCTGACAATCAACGACGCCCCGACCGTCATCCGACTCCCCAAAGAGCAGGTTCCGTTGGATCTTCCGGCTGTCGATCAGTTGGACGGTATGGACATCCTGCTCAAGACCGAGCAGCCGCGGGTGCTCGTGCTTGGTGTGGGTCCGCTCGCGGTGACGGCCGTGGCTGTCGGCCAGCGACTCTCCGACCAGGGAATCGGCGTAACGGTCGTTGACCCGGTCTGGGCGCTGCCGGTCAATCCGGCGTTGATCACACTCGCAGCTGATCATGATCTTGTCATCACGATCGAGGACAACGTCGTGGTAGGTGGTTGGGGAGCGCGGCTGACTCAGGAGTTGCGTTCAGCGGATGTCGACACTCCAGTACGGGTGTTCGGCATTCCGCAAGCGTTCCTGCCGCACGGTGGCCGCGGCGAGCTGCTCAAGGAGATTGGGTTGTCGTCACAAAACATCGCCCGGAACGCGGTCGAAGCGATCGTGCGCGCGGACGAGCCACTGGAGGAGCAGCCCACTCGGGGTTAGACCTGCCGGTGTTGTCTGGTTTGACGAGGTGTTGTCCGTTGGCCGTGGCGCGCTGA
>JAICEV010000111.1 GCA_025923975.1 Propionibacteriaceae bacterium | reverse complement strand
GCAGCCGTACTTCAGCGCTTCATCGACTGCCGGCTTCAAGGTTGACGCATTGCCGCGGCGATAGCCTCCATCAGCGGTGATCACGATTTGCACGCCGCAGTCGATCACCCGGGAGTAGAGCGCGTCTGAGGAGAAGCCGCCGAAGACGACAGTGTGCGGTGCGCCGATCCGCGCACAGGCCAGCATTGCCACAGCTGCCTCGGGGATCATCGGCAGGTAGATCGCTACCCGATCGCCGGTCTTCACGCCTAGCTCCAAGAGCGCGTTGGCCGCCTGCTTTACCTGTCGGGTCAGCTCGGCGTAGGTGATCACTTGGGTGTCTCCCGGCTCGCCCTCAAAGTAGAAGGCGACACGGTCCCCGTTGCCCGCCTCGACGTGCCGATCGAGGCAGTTGTAGGCGGCGTTCAGGGTACCGTCGGCGAACCACTTGGCAAACGGCGGGTTGCTCCAGTCGAGGACCTGGGTCGGCTCGTTCTGCCAGCTCAGCCGTTTAGCCTGCTTTGCCCAGAAACCCTCGAAGTCGGCCTCGGCCTCGGCGTAGGTCTCCGCTGCGACATTGGCACTCGCTGCGAGATCAGCGGGTGGCGGAAAGCGCCGGTCTTCGTGGAGCAAGTTGTCCAGGGCCTCATCAGTCACGGCAAGTCTCCTCATCAGCATCGACAACCAGCTGGGCCAGCGGCTCGTCTGGGCGTTTGGCCCATCGACTGCAGCCTACCGAGGGCGTATCTGGGCAGTGACTGGTGGAACGGTGGCATCCTTCAGCAACCCCATCGGTCTGTAACCAACGTAGACCTAGGGTTCGTCACGGGTGCGGCGGTGGAGGTACCAGCTCAAAGCGTGATTCGAAGCACGTCATCGAAGTCCTCGGCGATCACCAGCTTGGAGTGATCAACGTCGGCTCGCCAGCAGGAAGTCTGGAACGGCAGCATCAGCGGATCGGGTGCTCGTGCGTACTCGTCATAGAGCGCGCCGACGTCACCCACCAATCGGGCGCGTGCGACAGGATCCAGCCGAGCCACTGCTGGACGCTGCTCGACCATGGAGATGAGTCCGTCTCGGGTAATCGGCATCCAATTGCGGAAGTTGCGACGTTCCAGGAATCCGAAGTACGGGCTTTCGGTGATCTGGTCGACACTGTCCTCGCCGTAATTGCCGCGCATGGAGCTCGGGTCTGCCTCGCGCATCAGGGCGATCAGGCGCCGTACCCAGGGGACGGTGTCGTCGCGGGTGTTGTACGCGATCGCCAGGTAGCCGCCTGGCTTGAGTACTCGGGCGATCTCGCTCAGCGCGAGGCCTGGGGGATAGCGATGCAGCGTCTGCGCAGCGGTGACAACATCGAAATGACAAGACAGGAACGGCAGCGACTCAACCTGGCCGACAACGTGCAGCCGAGTGCCGAGGCGTTCTGGCAGACCAGCCACAAGGTCGACCGTGTCATCGATGCAGAACACTTCATGACCGGCATCGCGCAGCATCGCAGCAAAGCCGCCGCGGCCTGCCCCTAGGTCGAGAACTCGCATGGGTTCCTTACCGACCATCCATGCGGCCGCGGTTTCCGGATAAGGATTTCGCCGGGTCGCCATGGTGGAAACTTTAGTGGTGCTCGACCCGCTGGCTGATCTTGCGCGCTTCGAGGGCGTGCCGTCCGCCGTAGCGGCGGCAACAGATGCAGTCGATGCGGTGCTCAGGGATCGCGGGCTGCGCAAGATCACCGAGGAGCAGCTGAGCCAAGCCCTCTTGGCAGGAGCCAGAGCCAACGCGGAGCTGACTGACGACCCGAGACGATGGCAGATCGGTGCTCTCCGGCTGTCGGCTGAGCTGTCATCGCTCGCGTCACTCATCAGAATCGCGCCTGCGCAGGCACTTGCTCGGTCGCACGCGCTCGTCGCTCGCGGCATGGTGCCGGACAGCGACCTCGGCAAGATCGGCTCCGAGCCAGTGATGGCTGCCCGGATGAACAGTCTTAGTGAGCTGCTGACCAGTCAAACATCGGCGCCGGCGATTGTGGTTGGAGCAGTTGCGCATGCGGAGGTCGCGGTCGTCGCGCCGTTCGCTGAAGCCAGCGGCTTGATCGCGCGGGCGGCCGAACACCTCGTACTCATCGCGGCTGGCCTGGACCCGCATGGAGTCATCGTCGTTGAGGCGGGGCATGCCGAACGTGGCTCGACTTATTCGGCTGGGTTGGAGGCGTACGCGGACGGCAGCATCGACGGGGTCAAGAGTTGGCTGCTGCGCTGCGCCGCCGCCGTGGCCCGCGGCGCTGAGCTCTCGCCTGCAGGTCGCCGCTGAGTTTTCAGCGAATGGGGTCGCGATGACGGCCAGTCGCGCTGACAGATCAACAGAGGGGAGCAGACGTGACGCGGCGCCCACCGAGGCGGGCGCCGTGCCTGGCACGTCATCACCAAGTGACCATGCGTGCATCTATTCAACGTGTTGGCCCAGGTCAAGCCTGGATCGCAACTTCCCGTTTAGGATGGGTGATCGCCGCGTGGGTGCTTGGATGCCGTGCGAGGTTTACCGATTCGTCGGTCAAGACTACGCGTGACAGACCTCTCGGACCGTCACCAGGAATCTCCTAGCAGCGCACTCCATCTCGACGACTCGGCTTACCTTGCAGTCCTTTCTACCCCCATCGGGACGCAATGGAAAGGCCCACCGACCAGCAGAAATCTGGAAGCTGACCTCGGTCGGTTAGATGCCGACGGCGTACCAACCGGTTGCTATCGATCATGATCAACTTGGAGAGCTTGATCTTCTAGGCTGCCGACGACTGGGCCCCCGCGTACGTTTCCCACCACAGCCGCGGAAACGGGCGGGTCTGGCACCGGCTGGGCGAGTCCTTTAGGCAAATCTCCCGGACGGCGTTGTCCACAAGCTGGACGCCGCTCGAAGCGTCATCCACAGATTTTCCAGGCCGCGGCGCACGTGGGCCCGATCTCAACACACTGCCGACATGGACTCGCACACGGTCGGCCAGACCACCGTCGTGGTGGCGATCACTGATCCCGAGCTGCTTGACCAGGTGCTGGCCGTTACGGCAGTGGTTGGAGTCGAGCCGCTGGTACTGAGTGACGTGAATCTGTTGCGTCGCCATTGGCCGTCGGCGTCGATGCTCCTTGTCGGTGTCGATCAGGCGGCTCGCGTCGCCGCAATGGGGTTGCGGCGTCGCGCTGAGGTCTACCTCGTTGCTGGGGAGAAGGCATCTGCGGCCCAGGGACAACAGTGGTCGATACCACTTGGAGCGGCGGTGATATCCCTTCCCGCGAGTGCGGGTTCTCTGTCAGAGGCCCTTGCCGCTGTCAACGGAACGGCTCGAGCGGTCGGAAGGCTCGTCTGCGTGGTGGGCGGCTCCGGAGGTGTCGGTGCTTCGACCCTTGCGGCCGGGTTGGCCTTCGTGGCGGCTCGCGCCTCGCGGGGCACCATGTTGATTGATGCCGATCCCCGCTCGGGTGGGCTGGACCTGCTGCTGGGTGCGGAACGGACAGCTGGCTGGCGATGGCCACGGCTCACTGCTGCGCGCGGGCATCTCGGCGACATCACCGGGCAGTTGCCAACCGTGGAAGGCGTCGATCTGCTATCCATGGCCCGAGGTGAATCGGAGCCAGGCTGGGAGCTAGGCAGCGAGCAGTTGAAGTCTGTGCTGCTGTCGGCCATGCGTAGTCATCAGATCACCGTGGTCGATATCTCTCGAGCACTTGGGGCCGCCGCTTGCGAGGCGGTCCGGAGAGCCGAGATGACAGTGCTTCTGGTGCGGGACGATGTCCGTGGTGTCGCCGCTGGACGTGGAGTGGTCCGCGAGTTGGAAGGCGAGTCCGATCGCCTCGGACTGGTGGTCCGACAGGGCCGGTCACACCTGGTGGAGTCGCATCTTGTGGCCACCGGCGTTGGATTGCCGCTGCTTGGTTCGTTTGCCGATGACCCCACATTGGTCTTGGCTGCAGAGCGCGGCGACCCGCCCGCCAGGTCTGCGCGCAGCTCCCTGGCCCGGCTCTGCCGCCGACTGCTTGACGGTCTGGTTGACAGGCAGCCGACGGAGCAGAAGGCGATGGCCAGGGCATGAGCGCCGCCGTTCAATCCCTTACGGGGAAGCCTGATATCGACCAGGCAGCGCTGGATCTGGTTCGAGACCGGCTGGCGGGCCTTGGTCGGCAATACACCCCCGTTGACGTGGCCAGCGCCATGCGAGACGAGGGCCTCATCGTCAGCGACTCAGCCGTACTCGACACCGTCGAATCGCTGCGGCGGAACAGCGTAGGTGCTGGTCCATTGGAGTCGCTGCTCCACGAGCCGGGCGTGACCGACGTCCTCGTCAACGGTCCAGAACAGGTCTTCGTCGACCGCGGTTCCGGGCTCGAACTGACTGACCTCAGATTCCCCTGCGAAGGGGACGTACGCCGGCTCGCCCAGCGTCTGGCGGCCTCTGTCGGTCGGCGCCTCGATGATGCGGTGCCCTTCGTTGACGCGCGGCTGGCCGACGGGAGCCGAGTGCATGCAGTGCTCGGCACCCTGGCCTCACCCGGCACGTGCATTTCGCTGCGGGTGCCGGCGCAACGAAGCTTTTCGCTCGACGACTGCGTTGCCTCCGGCTCATTGACTCTTGGAGGGGCGCAACTCTTGTCGCGCATGATCGAGGCCAGACTGGCATTCCTGATTAGCGGCGGAACCGGTTCAGGCAAGACGACCCTGCTGGCCGCACTGCTAGCTCTGGTGCCGCCACACGAGCGGATTGTCATCGTCGAGGATTCTCGGGAGCTCGCCCCCAACCATCCGCATGTCGTACGAATCGAGGGCCGGCCCGCCAACACCGAGCTCGCCGGAGCAATCAGCCTGACTGATCTGGTCCGTCAGTCACTCCGGATGCGTCCTGACCGGCTGGTAGTGGGTGAAGTACGTGGGGCCGAGATCTGCGACCTACTGACGGCGATGAATACCGGGCATGAGGGCGGTTGTGGCACGGTCCACGCCAATTCCACCGCCGATGTTCCGGCTCGGCTGGAAGCGCTGGCGTCGCTCGGCGGACTTCCACGACCCGCACTGCATGCGCAGCTTGCCTCGGCGCTTGACGCGGTCATACACGTGATCCGCGACCGCTCTGGGATGCGCCGCGTTGCTGAGGTTTCGATCTTGCTGCGCGATCCGGAGAGCGGCCTGGTCCGGAGCGAGTGCGCCGTCGACTTCCGCTCGGACGGCCGGACCGTGCTGGGTCCGGGTCGCCGCCAGCTGGAACGGATGCTTGAGAAGTGATCATGATCATGACATGTCTGGGCTGCGCGGTGTTGGCTACGTTGTTGGCCGTTCCGCGGCCGGCGGCGCAAAATCTCAGCAGCCGACTCGCGCCACAATCGCACGCATCGTTCGCGGAATCCCGTGGCGACAGCCCAACAAGACGGGGACGATCATGGACAGCTCCCGCAATCATGATCATCATACCGGGCTTGATCATTGCCGGAGGCTATTTCGGCAAGGGTGCAGGTGCCGTAGTCGCCACCGCCGCACTGCTGATCGCCTGCACGGCTGCCCACCTATTTCTCCAGTACCGGCGACGAAGATCAGCCAACCGTGCCAGAGCCGATGTCGCGCAGGCGTGCGCGGTACTGGCGTCCTACCTTCGGGTCGGCCAGGTGCCATCCGCTGCGCTGGCCATAGCCGCCGCCGACTGCGAAGCCCTGCGCAAAGGCCATCAGGCACACACCCTCGGTGGGGACGTGGTACATGTCTGGCGGCAGCAGGCGCGGCGTCCGGGCCACGGCGGCCTCCTCGAGTTGGCGAGGGCCTGGCAGGTGTCGGTGGAGACCGGCGCGCCGATGTCGTCGACGTTGGACCAGGTTGCGGCGAGCCTCTCGGCCGACCAAGAGCTGACCAGGGTCGTCAACAGCGAGCTCGCCGCAGCCCGCGCCACCAGCAAGGTGATGGCTGCCTTGCCTCCCTGTGGCATTGGCATCGGTTATCTGCTGGGTGGAGACCCGGCCGGCTGGTTGCTGGACGGACCCGCCGGCTGGGCATGTTTGCTGGCCGGGACGCTGCTGGCCTGCGCTGGTGTGCTATGGATTGAGGCTTTGGCTCGGCGCGCGTCAGCGGATGGATGAGCGATGACTTCAGCGCTGATGACCACAATGCTGACCGGCGTTGACCGTCTCTCGCCGACTGCCGTGGTTTGTGCTGGGTTCGCTGGGTTGGCGGTGTTTCTCATGCTTCGGCATCCCGCAGGTGAGCTGCGCCGGATGAGGCTCAGGAGATCAAGGCTGGCTGTCGTGACGGCGCCCTGCAGGTGCCTGCTCCAAGGGCGTGCGGACGCGCCGCCGTTAGTGCGGCGCGTGTTGCTGAGCATCGCGTGCGCCCTCGCCCTCGGCTTCGCTGGGGCTCGGATCAATGGCTCCTTGGGCGGCTTGGTGTGGTTCGGCGTGCCGATGATTGCCGCGACCGGGGTACTGGTGCTCGGTTGGGTCGAGCCCCGGTCGGCCCGCCGCCGGCGAGAGCGGTTGATCATGGAAGCTCCGCAGGCGTTGGAGCTGATGGCTGCCTGTCTTAGCGCCGGTTTGCCAGCTCGTGCGGCATGCGCAGCGGTGGTACGGACCTTCGATGGTCCAGTCGCTGAAGATCTTGGTCAAGTGCTGGCGTTGCTCGAACTCGGCGCAGGCGAGGTGCCAGCGTGGCGGATCCTCCATGATCATCCGCAGCTAGGCTTCGCGGCCGCTGACCTGGCCCGCTCCGTGGAGTCGGGAACCTCAATGGTGGAGGGCCTGCGACATCACGCCGTCGCAGCTCGTGAGGCATGGCGGAGCGGGCTCCAGGTGCGGGCTCGGTCGGTCGGCGTACGCAGCGTATTGCCGCTGATGATGTGCTTCATTCCGTCGTTCATGCTGCTGGGGATCGTGCCTGCTGTGGTCTCTGCTGTCTTCAACGCGCTCCCGTGACGACGTCGGACGCCGCGCTATCCACAGGTCGAAACGCATCTAGAGCGCTGTCAACAGATTCTCGCCGGACCGCACGATTCGCTTCCGCATCAAGAGACTCCAGACGCATCCGAACCGATGTCGCACCAGAAGCTGTGCGTGATACCCAAGGAGGGAACCAATGACCAAAGACATCTCCGTGGCGGTGGCGGACGGAGTGGTCGAGGCCGCAGCAAGTCGCCGTGACCAGCGGGGTATGGTCAGCGCCGAGTGGGCGGTAGGCATCATTGCCGCCGTTGCCATCGCCGGTGTGCTGCTGGGAATCGTGACCAGCGGACCGACCCAGGACGCGCTGCTCAAGTTCATCTTGGAGGTGATCCGCTCGTTCTCCGGCTTCCTGAAGTGATGCACCGAGCAGAGATAAGTGCGGAGTCGTGACGTTGCGGACGACTAGAGCGCAAGACGGACGGGGCATGGTGACGGCCGAACTGGCCGTCACGACGCTTGCCGCATTCGCGGTGCTGACCATGATGTGTTGGGGGATCTATCTGGTCGTCACCCAACTCCGCTGTGTCGACGCCGCAGCCGCCATCGCCCGTCAGGCGGCCCGTAGTGATGAGGCCGGGGTGAGCAAGGCCAGGGCTTCCGCGCCCGCAGGTGCATCAATCGCGATCGACAAGCGTCCGGGCTTGATAACGGTTGTCGTGCGAGTTAGGGCTCGACCGCTAGGTCGCTGGCTCGTTGCAGTGCCGCTCGAGGCTCGCGCGCAGGTGATACCGGAACCCACAGTCGGCGGGACGCCGTGATCATGCGGGGAATCCTGCCGTCTGAGCGCGGGAGCGCAACAGCGCTGATGATCGGCATTATGGGCGTCGTCGTGGCGCTGAGCAGTGCCGCGCTGGTGATCGCGGGGTACGCCCTCGGCTTCCACCAGGCTCGTGCCGCAGCCGACCTCAGCGCGCTGAGCGCGGCAGCGGCTTTCCAGCAGGGTCGAGAGCCGTGCTCTCAGGCGGCGCTGACGGCGAAGCAGAACGGTGCACGGGTAGACCGTTGCAGCAAGGTGGGCGATGCAGTCGACTTTGTCGTCACGGTGCGGGTCTCGGTCGTAGCGCGTACCCGGATCCCTAACATGCCGAGGACGGTTGCCGCTGAGGCCCATGCCGGTCCGGTGCAGTCTGTGCCGTGAGCTTGGCGCTCACTTTCGCGGCTCGTCCCGCGTCAGCGCATCCGCCTCGTCGAGCATGGCCCGTCGCTCGGCCGGAGTCGTCGAGGACTCGCCCTCCACTTCGCGGCTCGACGTCTCCTTGGTGGTGGACGGCTCGGCCGTTACGGATTCGGTGGCATCCGAGGTGTCCGAAGTCTTGCCGCTGGTCGTCACGGTCGAGTCTTCGGCCTGAGTGGCCGACGAGCTCAGGACGTTGTCAGTCGAGGCCTGCAGAGCCTTGATCTCCTTTCGCCGTGCCCGCCCGCGACGGATACCGGTGCGCAGCAGCAAGAGCGCCAGGATGATGACTGCCATTGCGACGGCGCCGGTGATAAAGACGCCCGCGCTGGTGACTGGGACGACGGCTCCGAAGATGGACAGCTCGTAGATGTCCGGATTACTAACAAAAATCGCAACAACGAGTACTGCAACGAGAACAAGCAGTATCACCGCGAGCACGACCATAGCGTCATTATTCACCTACGCGTAGGCTCGGTTCAGCGATGCGACGAGGCGTTTCCCGATCGTCGCCCGCGGGTCCTGCAGGCTGATCCGAGCGATCGGACGCCGCCGCCGGGCCCGTCGCGATGTCCGCGTGTACGCCTCGATAGCCAAATCAGCGGCACTTGTGGTTAGACTTCGCGAGCGGCTAAGGGCAGGAGCCGCGAGAGTCGAACGTTTCAGGAGGGCGATGTATGTCCCTACTTCCAGTTCCTTTGGAAGTGACTTCTATTAGCTTGTCGGGAGTCAACCTGACTTTAGTCGCAGTGGTCGGCGTCATAGCCTTGATCGCCCTTGTGATGGCGATGATCTTCCGCCGCGAGGTGCTCGCAGCGAGTGATGGCACCCCGAAAATGCAGTCGATCGCCCGCGGCGTGCAAGAGGGCGCAAGTGCCTATCTCGGCCGCCAGTTCCGCACTCTCAGTGTGTTCGCCGTCGCCGCGTTCTGCCTGCTGCTGCTGCTGCCAGTCCACGCGAGTGAGGACTTCAGCAGCCTCACCCTGCGCATTAGCCGCTCCGTCGCCTTCCTAGCCGGAGCGGTCTTTTCTGCCCTCATCGGTTTCCTCGGGATGTGGCTTGCGGTGCGCGCCAACGTACGAGTCGCCGCGGCCGCCCGCAGTGAGGGTCGCGATCCCGCCATGAAGATTGCGTTCCGGACCGGTGCGCATGTCGGCATGGCCACCGTCGGGCTGGGCCTGCTGGGCGCCTCCTTGGTCGTCCTGCTCTTCCGCGGTGATGCCCCGACGATCCTTGAAGGCTTTGGCTTCGGGGCCGCCATGTTGGCCATGTTCATGCGCGTGGGCGGCGGCATCTTCACTAAGGCGGCCGATGTGGGCGCCGATCTGGTGGGCAAGGTCGAGCAGAACATCCCCGAAGACGACCCGCGCAACGCCGCGACGATTGCCGACAATGTCGGTGACAACGTCGGGGACTGCGCCGGTATGG
>JAICEV010000110.1 GCA_025923975.1 Propionibacteriaceae bacterium | reverse complement strand
GACTGGCGAATTGAGTCAGCTCCCGAGAACATCGGGGAGAAGAAGCTGCCGGACGCCGCATTGTTCGCCGCGTGCATCAGCATGATGATCAGCACGCTGCCTCTTGTGTTATTGAAAACCCAGTTGAAGACGATCACTGCGGCGACAATCAGCACAATGTCGGAGTAGTGAACCTGCCCAGCCACCATCAGAGGCAGATGCCAGCCGGCGATAAGTACGGCGAGGATGAGGCTCGCGACCAGCGCGGATCGGCCGCTTTGTAACCGAGGGACGGCGTAGCCCCTCCAACCAGGCTCCTCCCACGCCCCGCCGACTCCTGGGACGAGAAGGATGATTGCGAACGTCGAGAAGACTCCGGTCCAAGCATTGAGTTCGGCTCCAGAGGGAGGCTCGGCACCCAGCCGGACATTGAGCATCGTTGCGGCAGCGGCGAGCACAACGGGTAGCAGCAACGCCACCGCGTACCACCCCGGCGCAACACGCCAGCGACCCATCCTCCGGAAGAGACCGAGGATCCCAGCCTTGCCCTCTGTCAGCGCGAGCACCACGATCGCAGCAAGAAAGGGCCCGAAGCTTGCGACGGGATTCGGAAAGAGCCCCAGACCATACAGAATCCAGGCCCACCAAGACAACGCGTAGGCCAGTACAAAGAACGTGGACAACCGATGTCGTTTCACGAGAGCCGATATTCGTGACATGGCAGCTCCTACCTGATCTTGGGCTCATTAACCAGACTGACGTCGATCTGCCGGCGGCGACAGAGGGCCTGCTGGTACGCGGCTGGGACGGTTTTCTGGTATCTCCCCTAGCATCTGATCATGGGTCGGCGCGTACTCATCCTCGCAGCCGGCATCGGCTCCGGCCACAACATCGCAGCCGGTGTCCTCGAGTCCTGCTTTCAGACGGCGCCTGAAGTCGATGCGGTACAGAAGCTGGACATCCTCGAGTCGACAAACGAGATCTACCGGATGCTGTACGACGACGGGTACTTTGCCCTAGTCGAGGCCGCTCCCTGGCTTGTCGGTTGGGGCTACGACGAGAGCGATGCGCCGTTCAGGCTGGCCCAGTGGGTCTCCTTGTGGGATCGCATCAACACAACCGCCACCGCTAAGGCCATCAAGGCATTCCGCCCAGACATCGTCGTCTGTACCCACTTCCTGCCCACCCGACTGATGTCGCTGATGCTGACTCGCGGTGTGCTGGAGGCGAAGCTGGAGGTCGTCACCACTGACTATGACTTTCAGGGACTGTGGCTGAGCAGCCCCTTCAACCACATCTTCGTGGCGCGGGAGGAGACCAAGGCCCATATGGCCGCCATCGGCGTGCCTGCAGATCGGATCACCGTCTCTGGGATACCAGTCCGACCTGGTTTGGAGGATGCGGTCGATCGAAAAGCGGTACTGACACGCTACGGTTTACGGCCCGACCGGCCGACGCTGCTGATCTCAGCCGGGGCGGCCGGCGGGCCGTACACGCAGACGATCGTGCAGCAGACGTTGCGGATGCGGAATGAGTTCCAAGCCGTCGTGGTCTGCGGCCGTAACGATCAACTGAAGAGTCAAATTGAAGGCCTGGTCGCCTTCAACCGTGATCGATACCGCGTGTTGGGCTACACAAATGACATGCCCGACCTAATGCGGACGGCCTCATTGTTCGTTGGTAAGCCGGGCGGACTCTCATCCTCGGAGTGCATGGCCGCTGGTCTGCCCATGGTCCTGATCCACCCGATTCCCGGTCAGGAGGTGCGCAACAGCGACTTCCTGCTGGAGGAAGGTGCGGCGGTGCGCTGCAACTACCAAACGACGGTGGGCTACAAGATCGATCAACTGCTGACGGAGCCAGATCGGATCACACGGATGGCCGAATGCGCCCGGCAGATCGGAAGGCCCGGCGCCGGCCCATATATCACCTCAGCCGTACTCGGTGATGACTCAGCCCCGCTATGGATCAGCCAAGCCGCTCAGAAATCCGTACTCGCCTCCAGCGAGCGGGGCATTGCGGCCGCGAACCTGTACGCCGGTCGCCGGGTGCGGACCTTGATCGATGCTCCGACAGGCATGTCGGCCGGAGTGATCACTACGGCTCAGCTCGACTCTCTGCTGCCGGCCAAGGCGGAAAGCGACTCGTCCGGCACTAACCTGTCGCTCTCAGCGGATCAAATCTCCAGCCTCCGCCGCCGCACCGAGCCGGGCCTGATGTTCACGCTGCGCCGAATCCTGGGTAAGGCCAATGACCTAAAGCTCCAATTGAGCGGCTGAGCCGATCACACCTCTAGGCTGGCCAATGGCGGTTGGCGAGCCAGTCGCGGAACTCCTCCGGTGTTCTTACTCTGTCTTCGGTTACAGCGGTATAGATCTCGAAGCCACCGATCTCAGCGGGGTAGCTCGGGAGCCGAAACCACACATCCTTGATCCGCAGCACAGCAGTACGCTGCTCATCGGTGATCTTGTTGCGCAGCTCCTGATGCCACGCGGTGACGTTGTCGTGAATGTCGTGCAGCCAGAGCGACAGGTCAAGGCGCCAGGTGCCAGCGGGACGCTCGAGCAGAATCGGGACGTGGTACCGCTCGTCACTGACCTCTCCCGTTGGGCTGCGGCCAGCTCGTTCATCCCGATAATCGAAGCCCACGACCCCTGGGAGTTTCATGATCTGTGAGATCAGGCGCAAGACATCTTGTGGGCCGTAGTCGGCGCCGACGAGCAGCATCACATCAAGATCACGCCAGCACATCAGATGAGAGATGTAGCTTCCTGTCACCTCGAACGGTCCGATGTCGGCGAAGACTCCCGATCGGTCGAGCTCGTCGAGGAGGGCAGTGGCCTCCGCGTGCAACATCGACTGCCTGGCCGCAAGCTCCTCGTCGCTCGCCGGTGCGTGCACGAGGGGCGATGCTAGCAATACGAGGGGCGGTCGACTCCGAGGACGGGTTGAAGACCATCGTGGCCAAGGCGGCGGCAGGCAATGCCATCTGGTTCCTGGCGACGGTGAACCGGATCGCTGAGATCCTGGCTGCCCGAGGCGACACCGATCCGCTGGGCACGCGCCGGGCGCGCGCGCTTGGGATTCTGGCACAGCCGGCGGAGGCGCTGAGGCTTCTGATCGAGCACCAGCAAGATCGCGCCGATGAGCCAAACGAATCCACCGAACAGGCTCCCCCCTACGCCTCCTCCCAGGACGACCCTGGATGCGAGCCAGACACCTCGTACGACGATGAACCCGGATGCGAGGCGGCATCGGACCAGTCGGCGGATGATCATTAGTCGTTGTCGATGGCGGTGCCGCCGGCGTTTGATGCGACCGCGGCGGGGCCGCGGGTGGTACTCCACTTCCACCTATCTGAGGCCGCCTTGCGTACCGGACACGCGCTCGTGCGGCCCGAAGACGGGGACCCGCTAACCCTCGACCAGATGGCAGACTTCCTGGGCCGGACAGGCTGCCAGGGACGAATACAGCCCCTGCTGGATCCGACCGAGATCGCGCCGATCGACGGTTATGAGGTGCCGCAGCGGCTACGGGCCGCAGTCAGAGTCCGACAGATCGCCGACGTCTTCCCCTTTGGAACTCGTGTAAGTCCGAAGATGGATCTGGACCACACCGAGCGGTACGTGCCAATGGACTACGGCGGCCCTCCGGGTCAGACCCGGCTGAGCAACCTTGGCCCGATGGCCCGCCCCGGTCATCGAGCAGTCACGCACGGCGGATGGGCCAAGCACCAGCCTGAGCCGGGATACTTCGTGCACCGCTCACCCTGCGGGTATGTCTATCTGGTCACCAACCAAGGCACCCTCGCCCTCGGCCATACCGATTTCAGCGCTGCGGTGTGGGAGGCCTCCGCACACGCTCACAATCCAGACGCCATCTCCCCCCAGATGTCCTCCAGGTAGCGGTCAGCATCTCGCAGCTTCTGGAGCCAGTCCTCTGCTGTGCCATCCGATCCGTTGGTCTTCGCCCGGTAAATGTCCATCAGGGCCGCGCGTACGCCAGGCGCCATGGTGTTGGCATTGCCGCAGACGTAGATCACGGCGCCAGCCTCGATAAGTTCCCATACGTGGTCCCGCTCGCGCTCGATCATCTGCTGAACGAACGTTCGAGGCTGTCCGGGCTCCCGCGAGAAGGCGACCTGCAATTCGGTAACCCCCGATTCCTCGAATGCCTTCAGCTCGTCGGCGTAGAGCATGTCGTGCTCGGCGTTTCGGCAACCGTAGAAGAGGATCGACTTCCCGATAGGAACGCCCTTCTCCGCCAGGGCGGCCCGCTCTTGCAGGAAACCGCGGAAGGGTGCCATCCCGGTGCCAGCTCCGACCATGATCATCGGTGTATGTGGATTCGCCGGCGGGCGGAACGGGATGGTCGGCTTGCGCACAAAGGTGAACTGTGTGCTGCCCTCCATGCTGCTCGCCAGATGGTTAGAGGCGACGCCATTGAAGTAGCCGTCACCGCTGCGGGCGGGACCATGGACTACCCCGACGGTGAGATGGCAACTGCTCGCGACCGCCGGAGAGGAGGAGATGGAGTAATACCGAGGCCGCATGGGTGGCAGCAGCTCGAGGTAAACGTTGAACGGCAGGTCGCAGCTAGGGAAGTCGTCCAACAGTTCGAGCACCGACCGCCGACGGGTTGCCACCCGTTCGCGATAGGCCTCCCGCCCGGCCTCGTCGAGCCCGGACATGGCCTGCAGCTGCTCCGCCTCCTCGGGATCGGTCGCGTACCGGGCTAGCACCGCAAGATCACTTCGGCTGGCGACGTCCTGCAACTCGACACAGGCGCCGAGGATGCCAAGCAGCGGCGCGGCGTCTCCCAGCGGAAGGTGGGTGTAGGTCCCGCCGCCCGTCGGGTTGATGGTGACATACGTGCCGGCGTCGAGACCGAACCGAGCCATCACCCGGCGGATGAGGTCGACATTGTTGCGAGGGAGTACGCCGAGATGATCACCGGTCTGGTACTCCATTCCGGCCGGCAACTCCAGCTCGATATGTCGGGCCGACCGCGAGTCGGGAGCGGATTGACCGTTCCGGAGTAGCTCCTTGTTGATCAACAGAGTGGACGTTTGAGCCCGGTAGGACATCACGACGGGGTTCGTCGTCTGTTTGTTCTCCATGGTCAGGCTCAGCCGGGGCTCGGTCGCGGTCACCGTAGTGGTTTCTTTGGAAAGGGCCAGGCTCTCGGCCAACGAAGACCATAGATCCTTGTACCACTCGGAGAACTGACCATCGAAGTCCGAGCGAGCGTCACCCTCGCCGCGCGGATGCACCCGGCGGGCACCGTGAGCTTCAAGCTGCGTATCGATCAGTGTCGGTACCGCCTGGTACGTCGAGGCCCAGTCCATGTTGCCGCAGCCGAAGACGGAGAAGGCCAGACCAGCTCCGGCGTCGGACGGCGTTGCAGAGTCCGTGATCCAGCGGCAGAACCGCTCAGCATTGTCCGGCGGATGACCGTTGTAGGACGCGCATACGACGACCAGCGCTCCCTCGTGCGGCAGCCCGCCCGTGTGATCATCCAGGGCGCCCAACGTGATGGCATAGCCGCGGTCTGATCCGTCCTGCGCGATTCGACTTGCAATCCCCTCCGCGGTCCCCAGGTTGGAACCGAACAGCACCATGAGCGGGGTGTTGTGCCCTTCCCCGGTCCGCTGTGGGCGCGCCTTGGTCTCGGCGGCTTGCCCGTTGGTCGCCGGGGTGGTGATCGCGATCGGCGTGGTTCCGGTGGTTCGACCGGGACGCTGGTTGATCTTGATGAACAAGCCCTCGGGCTTGATCGTCAGACCCTCTTTGACCTTAAGCTCATAGTTCAGGTAATCCACGAACTCGAAGCGTTGCAGCAGCATGCCGAGGACGAGCATCGCTTCCTGCATGGCGAATTGTCGCCCGATGCAAGCCCGCTGACCCGAGCCGAACGGCTTGAACGCGTTAGGCGGAAGCTGCGACCGGGTCTCGGGGCGGAAGTGGTCCGGGTTGTACTCCTCGGCGCCGGCGCCCCAGACGCTCGGGTCGCGGTGGAGCATGATGGTCAGTGCCGTAATCGAGGATCCCTTCGGCATCAGGTACGGCCCGACCATGGCGTCCTCGTACGGGTAGCGGGTGAACCCCGCCACTGTGGGCCACAGCCGCAGGGTTTCGCTGAGGATCTGATTCACATAGGTCAGGCCCTGCACTTGTTGGTAAGTGGGCAGCACGGAGGTATCGGTGCCCAGCACCCGATCGACCTCTTCCTGCGCGCGGGCGACCACCTCAGGATGCTTGATCAAGAAGCTGATGGTGAAGGAGAGCAGACCGCTGGTGGTTTCGTGGCCAGCAATCAGGAAGGTCTGGCACTGGGCCACAATGTTGTCGTCGCTCAGCCTCTCTCCAGTCTTTTTGTCCACCCCGGTCAGCATGCGGCTGAGCAAATCCTTGTGATCTTCGATATTCCCGCTGTGGCGACGCTCGTCGATGATCTGTTGAACTTCGCCCTCCATGTAGCGGTAGTTCTCGGTCAGCTTCCGCGAGGCACCGCGCCGGAGCTTGGTCTGGATGGGCAGTGCCCGGGCGCGTCTTTGGCTCTCTCCCAACACGCCGTACATGGCCTCCACGAACGGATGCATGGTGTCGCGGTAGAAGGAGTTGAAGCGGTAGCCGAAGCCGCAGAGTGCGATGGTGTCGAGGGTAAGCCGGGTCATGTCAGCGGTGACATCGACAGGTTCGCCCGGATTCAACCGCTCCCACTTTTGCATCAACTGCGTCGCGATGTCGTTCATCATCGGCACGTAGTCCCGCATTGCCTGCTGGCTGAAGTTGGGCAGCAAGATGTTGTGGGCCTTCGACCAGTTCGGATCATCGGTGTCGGAGGTGAACAATCCGGCGCTCCGGCCGAAGCTTCGGACCGCCTTCTGACCGTCACCGACGAGCTTGTCGAATCGCTCGTCGTCGCACAGATCGTCGATCATCGCGAGGCCCGAGGTCGCGAACCGATCACCGGCCGGAGTGCGCAATCGGATCATCGGACCGTACTCGCGGGTCAGCTCCATCAGCGTGACGATCGTGCGTTCGGGGGGCACGTCGAACATGTTGCCGACGATCGGTTTGCCCTTCGGGCCAGGAATGTCATCAACCGTCAGCGGTGCAGCCGTGCGATTCTCGACATTTGGCGATGTAGTCATGCGGATTGCCTTTCAGATGCGGCCGGCTCGGTGACCCGACCGGCGCGGATGAAAACCACGAGGCCGGCGATGACGACCCAGGTGGGGAAGAGGAGCATGGCCGCTGGGTGCATCACCGTGCTCAATAGCAGAAACGTCGCCACCAGGTAACTCACCAAGGCCAACCACTTGGGCATGATTCCTGCTCCGCGGAGCAGAGTCGTCGTGGTCAGCGCGTACATACCGGCACCGCGAAGTGCGTAGATAAAGACCATTCCGTAGCCGACCGCGAGCATCCCTCTGACGAAGTCTGCGGACGGCAGCGGGGCACTCGTCAGATCCTTCAACAGCGCAACAGAGCCGGCCGATGCCGTCCCCGCAAAGAGCAGAACGACGAAGAGAATTCCGGATACCAGCTGCAACCCATCCGGGATGGCAGACGGCGACGGCGTGCAGGACTTGATCAACAGTCGGGTGGTGTGCGCGTGCCAGAGGAAGGCGATCCCGGCAAGTGGGACGAGATAGATGCCGACGGTGACAAGCAAAGTGCTGCTGCCGGCGTAGAAGGCGGTGATATCCGCGTCTGAGGCAGACAACGTGGGCGTCCTATGGACGAGCACCAACGAGACCACAAAGAGCACGGCGAAGAGGATGCCCGTCAGGCTCGACAGGCGGGCGAGTTTCACCGTGGGCGACGCAGCTGCCCGCCGCCTTACGCGGTGATTCGGTTCCGCCCGAGGCTGAGTGATCGGCGACTCAGCCACGATTCTCAGCCTCCCCAGATATCTTCGAGGAACCGGCCGTCTGCTCGTAACCCGGCGAGCCAGTTGTTGCCGTCCATCGAGGCGCCAGAGTTCATCCGGAACACCTGAATCAGTGCTGTACGGACGCCAGGCGCCATGGTGTTGGCGTTGCCGCACACATAGATGTTGGCGTTCTTGTTCGCGATGAGATCCCAGACGTCGTCTGCCCGCTCGATGATCGCATCCTGCACATAGCGACGCTGCGAATTGCCCTCGCGCGAGAACACCGCGTCCACCTTGACTACGCCGTCAGCCTCGTAGCGACGCAGCTCATCCTCGTAGAGGTAGTCGTCCTCGGACGTCCGGCAACCAAAGAACAGCAAGGAAGTGGCGACGGGGACTTCGCTGGCTCGCTGCGCGGCCCGCTCCTGCAAGAAGCCGCGGAAGGGCGCCAGCCCGGTACCGGCACCGATCATGATCATTGGCCGCTGCGGATCGTCCGGTGGCCGGAAGGCGATCGTCGGCTCGCGTACGAAAGCGAAAACCGTGCTGTTCGGGGCATTGGATTCCAGGTAGCTGGAGCACACCCCGTTGAACTCGCCGACCCCCGAGCGGGCGGGCCCGCGCAACACCCCGGTGGTAATGCTGCAGATGTCGGGGCTGACCATGGGTGAGGAGGAGATGGAGTAATAGCGCGGACGCAGTGGCGGCAGGCGGTCGAGGAAAACCTCGAACGGCATGTCACAGGCTGGGTAGTACTCGAGCAGGTCGAGCAGTGAACGACCACGAGCCAGCACCTCATTACGGAACCTGGTCTGAGATTCATCGTCGGTACCGACGAGGCCTTCAAGTGATGACCGTTGCCCCGGATCGCTGGTGTAGCGAACCATCACCTCGATGTCGCTGCGGGTCGCCGGATCCTGTAGCTCGACACAACTGCCCAGGATGCCGAGTAGCGGGGCTGGCTCGTCGGTAGGCAGATGAGTGTGGTTGCCACGGTTCGGGATGATCGTGAGGTAGGAACCGGCGTCCAGCCCGAAGTGCAGCATCACACGGCGGATGATGTTGATGTTGTTCCGCGGCAGCACTCCAAGGTGGTCGCCTGCCTTGTAGGCCACACCGGAGGGTAGGGCGATCTCGACGTGCCTGGTCGACCGGCCGGCGTTGGCGCCCAACAGTTCCTGGTTGTCACGTACGACCGCTGCCTGCGCGTGGTAGGACATGATGACCGGGTTGGTCACCTGCCGATTCGTTACGGTGATCGACAGCCTCGGCTGACTCTCATCGGTCTCGTGCGGCGCATCGACACCGAGAGTAGTGGCAATGTCTTTCCATAGTGTGTCGTGCCAGTTACGGTATGCGGCATCGAAGTCGCCGCGTACATCGCCGGCGCCACGAGGGTGCATGCGCGTGGCGCCGTGTTGCTCGAGGCCAGCATCGAGCTCAGTCGGCACTGCCTGGTAGGTGATCGCCCACTCGGTGTTGCCGCATCCGAAAACGGTGTAGGACAACTCGTCAAACGCGTCCTGCCCCGCATCGTTCATCCAATGGTGGAACTTGATCGCGTTGTCCGGCGGTAGCCCGTTATAAGAGGAGCAAACCAGAATCGCTGCTTTGGCCGGCAACTGCTCAATGTAATCGTCAAGAGACCCCAGGGTTACGTCATAGCCGCGCTCTGTCCCCTCTTGCGCGAGGCGGGTGGCAATGCCCTCAGCCGTTCCGAGGTTCGACCCGAACAACACGGCCAGCGG
>JAICEV010000109.1 GCA_025923975.1 Propionibacteriaceae bacterium | reverse complement strand
TCACCTTCCGGCTCCCAAGCCTTCGCCAGAGCCGCAGACCAGCACTGGAGAACATGATGGAAAAACTGGATTTCAAGAAGGAGCTTGCCGAGCTCTACAACCCCAAGAACAGCGATTGGGAAGTAGTGGATGTGCCCGCCATGAATTTCTTGATGGTTGATGGCAACGGTGACCCAAATACGGCGAAGGATTACAGCGACGCTGTCGAGGCGCTCTATAGCGTCGCATTTGCCATCAAATTCATGAGCAAGGAGCTTGGAAAAGACTATGGAGTAGCTCCTCTGGAGGGCCTGTGGTACGCCAGCGACCCGTCAGTTTTTGAAAGTGCCCAGAAAGATCAGTACCAGTGGACAATGATGATCATGCAGCCCGCTTGGATTACTAAGGCCATAGCGGCTGAGGCTGTAGCGGCGACAACGGCCAAGAAGCAGCTCCCGGCTCTGTCGAAAATACGGTTTGAGCGGTACTACGAGGGCAGATCTCTACAGCTCCTCCATGTCGGCTCGTACGACGATGAGACGCCAACACTGAACTACCTTCATACCGAATACATGCCAGAACATAACTTGGCATTCAACGGGCGGCACCACGAAATCTATCTGAGCGATCCGCGAAAGACGGTGCCAGCGAAGCTCAAGACCATCTTGCGGCAACCGGTGAGACAACTGTAAAGATTCCTTAGGTGCAGAACGAAAGGGGATCAAGTGTCGCGTGTAGCGGAGATGCTGAAGTCCTACCCGAAGAACTTGGGTGGGTTTGATCAGGCGAAGCTCGTCGAGTGCATCGAGGCGTGTTTCGACTGTGCGCAGGTCTGTACGGCCTGTGCGGACGCGTGTCTGGCTGAGGAGATGGTCGCTGACCTCGTGCATTGCATACGTACCGACCTCGATTGCGCAGAGATCTGTGCGACAACTGGCATGGTTCTATCACGCCGCACAGGCTCTGATGCGAGCGTGACCGAAGCGCTCCTTGAGGCGTGCCGGGTTGCTTGTCGTGTTTGCGGCAACGAGTGCGCGAGCCATGCCGACATGCACGAGCACTGCAGGATCTGCGCTGAGGCGTGTCACCGATGCGAGGTGGCCTGCGCTGCCTTGCTCAGCGAGCTGGGATAGTCGTCGCTCCAATCTCGCTAGTCAGCCTGCGCCGACGCCCAGCGCGGTGAGTAGCACCAAGATGACGGTGCTGACGGCGAAGATTCCGTGCAGAACCACCGGCGGACGTGGGATGTGCTGCTCGGCAAGATCAACTCCGCCCGCATCGGCCGGTGCGGTCCCAGCATTGGCGCCTGCGGTGGCGCGGGCTGCCGCGGCGGCCATCGCTGCTCGGCCGTCCTTTGCCCACTGCATCACCATGACAAGCCCGATGATGGCAACCAGGACGAGGTCGGCAAACGCGATCCAAGCCAGCATCGTGCTGCCGGTGATCAAGTAGATGATCCAGACGACTAGACCGGCGGCGGCCAGCCCGAAATGCGAGAACACCCGAACTGGCGGAAGGTGAGTCTCAGCTCCGGGCACGCGGCGTAGTCCTCCGTGTGTTGCCCAGCGGATCAGCATGAAGAATCCGACCCCGGCGGTGATGACCCAGGTGATCAAAGCGGCAATCGACATTGAGTGGCCTTCTTTCGGTGACGCCAATTTCTATCGGATACCAAACTCGACGTTAGACCCGACATCGTCTATCGTCAAGACATCTGTCCGTTAGTGGGGGGCGCGTCGAAAGCTATAGCGTCACGCTACTGAGCACTGTGGTGCTGTTGATCTTGAGACGTCCCCCTTCGTTGACCAGGCCGTACGCGGTCCGCTCCCGTACCACGCGGCCGTCTTTGAAGTAGTAAGTGAGCGTCGCCTGCGCCGAACGTGGCCGTATCCCCCGAACATCCGCAACAGATATCCGGTCGACCGCATCCCAGAATCGCTGGTATGCCTGCCGTCCTCCGGCATGATTCGTTTGATAGGAGGCCGTCATTCGGGGCCAGGCCGCGTCGGTATTCCGGGGCATCAGCGCGTAATAGCTCGTAATCGCCCGCCTAAGCTGCGCCGATGTCGGCGTGCCACGGACTGTCGGTGCGGTCGTGGGCGACGGAGCGGGGGCCTGCGTACGAGTTCTGGTCTGGGGGTTCGCTGGCGGTGGGGCGCTCCGCCGTTGGGCAGAGGATGCTTTCGGAGTGGGGGACTGCGGCGGCGGCGTGGAGATTCTTGTGCTCGCCGACGCGGCAGTGGTCGACTGAGTTGGACCGCTCGCGGGATCCGCTGCTCTGCGGTCGTTCGGCAGTAGGGCGGCGATCAGGATTCCAACGGCGATAAGGGCAATGATCGCCACGGCCGCCGCTATGCCGCGATTGCGCCGCGGTCTAGTGGGGCTCTGCCCCAGGCTGTCGAGCGCCGGTGCCGTGTCGGCAGCGGGCCGTGGGGCTGTCAGTGAGTCGGTCTCCGCCAGACTCGGAATGACTGCGGCGCCTGTACCGGCCTCCTCGGACGCGGTCGGAGTAAGTGCCTCGACCGTCGCGCTGGAACGAGCGCGCCCTGCCAGCCGCGCCAAATTGTCGGCGACTGACCGCATGGACGGGCGGGCTTCCGGATCCGGGGAGAGCATTTCCAAGATCAGAGGCGTCAGGGGACCGCAATGCTGCGGAGGAGGGAACTGCCCGGACGCGACACGATGCAGCAATGCGATGGAGTTCTCGTCGGTGCCAAACGGTGGAGTCCCCTCCATCGCGCCATATAACGTGCCGCCGAGCGAGAACACGTCCGAGGCGAAATTGGCCTCATGTCCTCTGGCGACTTCGGGAGCGAGATAGGCCGGCGTGCCGTGCACCATGCCGCTCGTGGTCAGAGTCGCATCACCCAAGGCCCGGGCAATCCCGAAGTCGCTGATCAAGGCCGTACCGTCGTCAGTGATCAAGATGTTGCCTGGTTTCACATCTCGGTGGACGATGCCAACGGCGTGGGCGGCTGCCAGCGCCGACGCCACCTGCGCACCTACCTGAGAGGCTTCATTCGGTTGCAGCGGTCCACCCTCTTGGAGCACCGCAGCCAGCGTGATGGATGGGACGAACTGCATGATGAGCCACAGTTGGCCGTCCTGTTCAACAGCGTCGAACACCGGCACCGCGTTGGGGTGTTGCAATCGCGCGGTGAGTCGCGCCTCGCGCATCGCCCGTTTGTTAGCCAGCTCCGCTTCCGCCGTGGAAGCGTCAGACTGGCGACGCAGCTGCTTCACGGCGACGTGGCGTTCCAGCCGCTCGTCCAACGCTTCCCAGACCACGCCCATGCCTCCACTGCCGACGCGGTACAGCAAGCGGTATCGATCGGCGATGAGAGCCTGCTGCTCACTCACCGAAGCCACTCTCCTTCGGGCAACACAAGACCTTCCTCGACCGTATGCACCCAAGCGGGCGCCATCGAAGTCCTATTTACCCCGTCGTGGCGCTTTCGATAGGTGTTCGCGGTAGGCGGGATCGGCAGTCGGGAAGTTGTCTCCCGAATCGGGCGGCGCGGGAAGCCGTAGCCGTTTGAGCAGCAGCGCATTGAGCGCGACCAGGAGGCTGGAGCCTGACATAGAGAGAGCTGCGATCTCTGGCCGGAGAACGAGTCCGAACGCGGGTTCGAAGACACCGGCCGCGATCGGCAAGGCGATCGCGTTGTAGCCAATCGCCCAGCCGAGGTTCTGCCGCATCTTGCGCAACGTGCCCTTGCCGAGGCGCAAAGCGACTGGCACATCGAGCGGGTCTGAGCGCATCAAGACGACGTCGGCAGTCTCAATCGCAACGTCGGTACCGGCCCCGATTGCGATGCCCAGGTCCGCAACAGCGAGCGCGGGTGCGTCGTTGACACCGTCGCCGACCATGGCGACACGTTTTCCCTTGCCTTGCAGATCCGCGATCTTCGCCGATTTGTCTGCCGGCAGCACCTCGGCTATCACAGTGTCAATGCCCAGCTGGTCCGCGATCCGGCGAGCCGTGGCCTCGTTGTCTCCAGTCAACATGACGACCTGGATGTTCATGGCGTGCAGTTCGCGTACTGCTGCTGCCGCAGTGTCGCGGGCCGCGTCCGCCAACGCGAGAACCCCGGCCGCCCGCCCGTCGACCGCCACCAGTACAGCCGTACGACCGGCCGCGGCGAGTTCATCTCGACGGCGGCCCATGTCACCCAGGTCGATGTCTTGGGTTGTCATCAGCCGGTGGTTGCCGATCAACACTCGCTGGCCGTCAACTTCTGCTTGGGCTCCATGACCGGGAACATTGCGGAACGCCGTGGCGACAAGTTTTGCCACTCCGGCTTCGTCGGCGCGACGCGTGACAGCCTGAGCTAGGGGATGCTCTGATTCCCGTTCTACGGCGGCAGCGAGCGCTAGCAGCTGATCTTCACTAAAGCCGTCGACGACGACATCGGTGACCTCGGGTTCGCCTTTGGTCAGGGTTCCGGTCTTGTCCAGCACCACGGTGTCAATGTGGGCAGAGGTCTCCAGCGCCGTTGCGTTCTTGAACAGCACACCGCGTTTGGCACCCATTCCGGTGCCGACCATGATCGCTGTCGGAGTGGCAAGGCCCAACGCGTCGGGGCAGGTGATCACTACAACAGTGATCGCGAACAAGAGAGCCTCGGTGACTGGCCGGCCGACGGCCAGCCACACCAGAAATGTGGCTGTGCCACCGATGAGTGCGACAAGGACAAGCCAGAACGCTGCCCGGTCAGCGAGCCGCTGCCCTGGTGCCTTGGAGTTCTGGGCCTCCTGTACGAGTGCCACAATTTGGGCCAACGCGGTGTCCGAGCCGACCTTGGTCGCGCGTACCCGCAGTGTGCCGGTCGTGTTGACGGAGGCGCCGATCACCTGCGAGTCAATCGCTTTGGCAACCGGAAGGCTCTCACCGGTGACCATGGACTCATCGACTTCGGACTCGCCATCGGCGACCGTCCCGTCGACCGGGACCTTGGCGCCCGGACGAATCAGGAGCAGGTCACCTACTTCGACATCGGCGGTGGGTACCTCAACCGGCTCGCCGTCGCGAATCACCACTGCCATGGGGGGTGCCAGCTCAAGCAGGGTGCGGATCGCGTCATTGGCCCCGCCACGGGCTCGCATCTCGAACCAATGGCCCAGCAGCACAAAGGCGGCGAGCACCGCGGCCGCCTCGTAGAACACCTCTCCGCCGCCAGTGAGCGTGACGTAGACGCTGTAAAGCCAACCGGCGCCGATGGCGACAGCGACCAGAACCATCATGTCCAAGGTGCGCGCCCGCAGCGCCCGCCAGGCGCCGTCGAAGAAGATCCAGCCTGAGTAGAAGATCACTGGCAGGCTGAGGATCAGGGAGAAGACATCGTCGCGCAGCCCGAACGGTGCTGGAACGGTGAAGCCGATCACCTCGCGGCCTATTGGCGACCACAGCAAGATCGGAATGGAGAGCAGTGCGGCGACCAGGAATCGGTTCCGCATGTCGCGCACCATGTCGTCCATGGACATGGCGGCGTGATGCCCGCCGTGAGCCATCGCGTGCTGAGGCGTCATAGCGGCATGGGCAGCATGATCAGCATGAGGCGCTGGGATCGGTTTGGTTTGCTCAACCGGTGTGTCTGTGATCATGTGGTGGTGACCAGAATGATGATCAACGTCCGGCGCCTGATGATGATCATGCATCGTGACGTGAGCCGCGGGTTCGGCCAGGGGATCGCAGATGTGCTCCGGAACCGACTGGCCCGCGCAGTGACATCCGCAGTCGCGCACCCAACCGGCCAGCTCCGCAACTGAAGTTTGCGACGGATCGTAGGTGACCGTGGCGGTCTGCGCCACCGGATTGGCGTCTACCTCGAGCACTCCTGGACGACGAGACAGCACCGCCTCCACCCTGTTCTTCGAGGTTGCCCATTGCACGCCAAACATCTCGATGACCGCGGTTGATTGCTTGTTAGTCATGCCCCTCCGCAGCGTGGTGGCTCTCGGATACCTATCCTGGGCGCCTCCTCAAGAAAGTGGTCACTAACAACGGTGCTGAATCGATTCAGACATGTTGGTTGTGACCGGTTTCCTGGGGACTGGCGGGCTGCGGTGAGGCGTCGAGCGATACTGGCGAGCCTGGCAGCGATCGCAATGTGCGGTGACTTCGTAGGAGGTGGGGGCTGATGGTCGAGCCGGGGGCTGGACGTGGCGAGGGAATAAGTCCCAGCGACGGTACCGGTCGTGCACCGGGCAACTGGGCTGCGCGGCATGACCTGCTGTTGTTCTTCGCCTTGGCCTACCTGTTGTCGTGGGCACTCTGGCCGATGGTCATCTTGAACCCTACTAGCAGTCCGCTGGTGCCGTTCGGGCCATTGATTGCGGCAGTCGTGGTTTCCCTCTTGGCGGGCGGGCCGGGAGAACTGTGGGCCTTGCTCCGACAGCTGACCCGCTGGCGAGTGCATCCGATCTGGTACGTCGTCGCGCTGGTTGGTCCCTGTGTCGTGGCGGGTGTCGCGGGGGCGCTGGCCGTTGCGACAGGGGCGTCGATGCAGAGGAGTGGCGCGTACACAGATTTGGGCGCAGTGGGCTTCACCTTCTTGTCGACGATGATCATCGTCGGTCTTTTCGAGGAGGTGGGCTGGCGCGGTTTTGCACTTCCCAGGCTGCAGCGTCGCCTCGACGCTATCTGGGCCGCACTGGTGCTCGGTGTGCTCTGGGCACTCTGGCATCTGCCCGAGCTGTTCTCTGACCCGACGCGGCAGCGACCTCCGTTGCAATTCATCGTGTGGGTCCTGGCGCTATCCGTGATCTTCACCTGGCTCTACAACAGCACCAACGGCAGTCTGCCCATCGTGATCATCTGCCACGCTGCCATCGATACCGTTGGCCGGTACTTGCTCCCGGAGTTCTCCAACGGCGGATATCAGGTCGTGTGGTGGTTCATGGTCGGGATTTACGTTGTGATCGCGATCATCGTGGTACTTGTCGCAGGCCCGAAACGGCTAGTCACAAAGATCGGCTCCGGATCAGACGACGTACGGCATGCACGACAAGGCTGATCAGTGCTGCATTGATCAGAGCGCTGATTGTCACCGCGCCGAACAAGATCACGTTGCCGAGCCACCCTGATGGAAGACTGGCGGGCGACGGCATCAGCAGTGACCACGGGACCGTGACGAGGATCAGCAAGAAAGTGGCGCCGAGACTGGTGTTCGCGCCTCCGAACCGGTCTGCCACGAATGGCAGGATGGCTAAGACCGCAACGAGCAAGAGGTATGCCACGGCGAACCAGTTGCCGAAGAGGTAGCGGAGGGAGTTCCTCACCGGGGCAGCCTACAGTCGCCGACTGAGGCTGATGGCGCGCTTGGATGCGACGTTCCTGGGCCCTCACTCACCCGTTTTCTGGGACTCCGTTGGGATGGACCGGAGCCGTGGTCTGGGGAGATTGCGAATGCGCCTGAGCTGCTCCTTGACCGGACGACCTAAGTAGGTGCCCAGCGTTGCTCCGGCGGCAATGCCCACTGCAACGCCCAGGGCCTGAAGCAATGTGACGCCGCTGGCTGCCAGATCTCCTGGTTGGCCCTCTGTCCCGACTGCCTGCAGCAGCCCGGTAAAGAGCGATAGCCCTGGAACGAGCGGCAGGATCGCCGCTGCGATCAGGGCGAAGTTAGGGGTCCGGAATCGGCGCGCGATGATCGTTGCAACGAACCCCGCAAGAAGCGCACCAGCAGCGTTTGCAGTGACTTCTCCGAATCCCAAAGTGACCATTCCTAGATAACCGGACCACGCCAGGGCACCCATCACGCCTGACAGCACTACAGTGATCAACCCGGCATAGGCCGATAGTGCGAAGGCGGCGGAAATCACCGTGGCTCCAATGAATTGGGCCACGACTGGTCCAAGAGGCAGGGGTTGGGTCGAAACGGCGATGGGATGGCCGAGTGCCACCCCTACCTGCAGGCCGGCGACGATCCCAAGCACAATGCCTCCGGTCATCATGGCTACCTCCAGGAAGCGTGCAGATGCCGTCACATAGAACAGATCGATGGCATCTTGCATGGCTCCGACAGCGGTCATTCCGGCGACCAGCAAGATGATTCCGCCGACGACGATCAGCGTCGGATCCACACGAAGAAGGCCTACGCCAGAGCTGCCGAGGGCGCTGACACCTGTCGCCACCAGTGTGATGAAAGCGGCAGCCGCGAGCTGGGAGAAGAACGGAGGCAGCCGGCGCGCGCTGGCCCAAAGCAACAGTCGGTCCACGGCAAATCCGGTGAGGAAGGTAATCACCAGAATCTGCCACGACAGGGTAAACAGCAGTGTGACCCCAGGCGCTATGGCGGCGTTGCCGGCCGACGCGACCCATCCCGAGTACAGCCGAGGTGCATCACGGATCCTTTCCAAGTCGCTGATCGCATCATTCAGAGGCAGTCCTGCGCGGATGCCCTCCGCGAGCGCTTGGACACGCCGTACCTTGGTGAAGTCGAGGACGTCGGGTTGGACGGTGCGCACCAGAGTCATAGGGACGGTGGTCGGCGCTGCGTAGTACGTGACCGCGATCGAGGTGAACGTGACGTCGACGTGGACTCGCTTGAGACCGTACGCCTCAGTGATGCGCAGCATGTCGACCACGACGTCGTTGGCCGACATACCTGCGGTTAGCAATACATCGCCTACGCGTAGCGCGAGCTCCAGCGCCTGCCGAGCCTGTGTAGCAGCGTCGTTGCTTTCGAGCATGGCCTAACCAGAAGTCGCAGCATCAAGAACACCTCATATCTTGACTGACTCGTGCGCGCAGGTGGCCAGTCCTCCATGATGGGGGCTTATGGAGCGACGCACCGTTGATCTTTGGTCCCCGGCGATTGGAGCGGCCGGTTCGGTGGTCGCCTACGGGCATTGGGGGCGTCCGGTGCTGGTCTTCCCACACGAGATGGGGCGAGCGGAAGACTTCGAGTCGTGGCAAATGATCGACGTCGTGGCCGATCTCATCGACGGTGGCCGAGTGAAGCTGTACTGCGTGGAAAGCTACGACGCTGAATCGTGGTCCGACAAGCACATACCGTTGGAGGACCGCGCTCGTCGGCACAGCGCCTACGAGTCATGGATCTGCGATCAGGTGGTGCCGTGGATATTCGATGACTGTGGAGGACCCGCCGACATCCTGACCACCGGCACCAGCATGGGTGCTTACCATGCCGCGAACTTCGCACTCAAGCGTGCTGATCTGTTTCCACAGGCGCTCTGCATGTCGGGAAACTACGACCCCAGCTCCTTGTATGGCTGGGGCGAGCGCGGTGAGACGCTCTACTTCAACACGCCACCGCAGTACGTGACCAACCTGCACGGCGATCACCTGGACTGGCTGCGGTCACGGGTGTTTTTACTACTTGTGTGCGGGCAGGGGATGTGGGAGGACACCACCGGCGCCCTGGAAAGCACGAAGGCGCTCGGTGGACTGCTGGCGGAGAAGGGCATCCCGCATGAGGTTGATCTGTGGGGCTACGACGTAGCACATGACTGGCCCTGGTGGCGGCGTCAGTTCGCTCACCATCTGCCGCGATTCTGCTGAGCCATGTGCATTGACCAAGCCGCGGGAACCTAGCTGGCGTACATGTGTACGTCGGAGGCGATTCGCTCGGTCATCTCGATCACCGGTTGCAGCTCGGGATGCCGG
>JAICEV010000108.1 GCA_025923975.1 Propionibacteriaceae bacterium | reverse complement strand
CCGGCAGCGTGAAGACCACTCACCCGACCACACCCCGACGTTCCCTCCCCCATAGAGGAACGTTCAAGATGAACGCTGTCGAAGGGCGATGCCCGTCATTTGTTGGCTAACCAACTCCTGACACAGCAAGAAATTAGCGAAAGCGCCAAAAGGTGTCGACCCCAAGATACGGATTTGTCCCCTTCTGGACATGTCAAAAAACGGACATCTCCGGTGGTTTGGGGTTACCTCATAAGCAAGCCCCCGCTGATTCCTGCTGCATGGCGCGGACAACGCTACAGCAAATTGCTAGCCGCCGAGAAGTCCCCTTATCTCTTCAGCCGTGAGGGCCGCAGCCGCCAGTGCTTCACCACCGATGACCGATGCGAAGAGCTCCTCTTTCCGCGCCTTGAGGTCCATCACCTTCTGCTCGATGGTGTCCTTTGCCACGAGGCGGTAGACCATGACCGTTCGTGTTTGGCCGATCCGGTGCGTTCGATCCACGGCTTGGGCTTCGGTGGCCGGGTTCCACCAGGGATCGAGCACGAAGCAGTAATCGGCCTCAGCGAGGTTGAGGCCGAAGCCACCCGCCTTCAGGCTGATCAGAAATACCGACGCTGACTTGTCGCGGAACTGCTGGATCACCCGTTCCCGATTTCGGGTCCGGCCGTCGAGGTAGGCGTAGGAAATGTCAGCCTCGGCTAGACGCGTACGGATCCTGGTCAAGAAGGTTGTGAACTGGCTGAAGACCAGCGCCTGGTGGCCTTCTCCAACCAGCTCGGTCAGGTCCTCCAACAGCACCTCGACCTTTGCTGCCGGCACGATGTTGTGATCGTCGTCGACCAACGCCGGGTCGAGGCTGAGGCGGCGCAAGAGGGTCAATGACCGGAGCACGGTGAACCGGTTGCGATCGAGATCCTCGATGAGCCCCAGCACTTTCTGACGTTCGCGTTGCAGGTGGGTCTGGTAGATCCGCCGGTGCCGCGGGTGCAGCTCGACTTCGACCACCTGCTCCTGCTTGGGAGGCAGCTCGGCGGCAACGCTCTCCTTGGTCCGGCGCAGCATCAGGGGGCGGATCCGCCGGCGCAGCTGCCGCAGCCGAGTGGCATCCATGCTGCGCTCGATTGGTCGTCGGTAGTACTCCGAGAATCGATCGGGATCGGGGAAGAGTCCCGGAGCGGTAATCGAAAGCAGCGACCAGAGGTCCATCAGGCTGTTTTCCAGCGGGGTGCCGGTGATCGCCAGCTTGAATGGAGCTGCAATGCGACGGGCGCACTGATAGGTCTTGGCTCGGTGGTTTTTGACGAACTGCGCCTCGTCCAAGATCAATCCAGCCCACTCCAGCTCGGCGAGCTTGTCATTGTCGATGCGCAGCAGGGCGTAGGAAATGATCACTAGATCTGCGGCGGCGACAGTGTCGCGACTCGGCGCGCCGCGTTTGGATTCCGACTCGGTGAGACACACCACACGAAGATCAGGTGCGAACCTGGCCGCTTCGCTCGACCAGTTGGAAACCACGCTGGTCGGTGCCACGACCAGGAACGGAGGCTGCTCAGGACAGACGAGTCGGGCATGGCAGATGAGCGCAAGCGCTTGCAGGGTCTTACCGAGCCCCATATCGTCGGCGAGGATCCCACCCAGTTGATGGCTCCACAGCAGGCACAGCCAGCGGTATCCGTCGAGCTGATACGGCCGCAGTGTGGCCTGGAGTGCCTCCGGAGCCTCAACATCAGCAATTGACGACGCCTCGGTAAGGCCGCGGACGGCCTGGTCCCAGCGAGCCGACTGGTCAATGGCTACGCCCAAGTTTCTGAGGTCGTCCCACAGACTTGCCTGGAACCGGTTGATGCTCAGCTCGGGGCGGTGCCGCTCCTGCAAAGCCTTGGACTCCTCGATTAAGTCCCGGAGCTGGGTGAACTCTGGCCTGTCCAAGGAGAAATAGACTCCAGTTTCCAAGATCAAAAAGTCCTGACCCTGCGTCAGTGCGACAAACAGATCCTCGAACGGAACCACTTCACCTTCGATCGAGACCTTGATGCGTAGGTCGAACCAGTCGGCCGAGTCGGCGCGCTCGACGGCTGCCACCTGAACACTCGGCTCCGCGCTGGTCTTGCGGTACGCGCGCACCTCGCCTTCCAGCTCGACCCGCACTCCGGCGGCTTCCAGCTGCGGGAGCACCTGCTCAACAAACGTCAACGCTGCCAGGCCATCCAGCAGCACATGCGGAACCGGCTGCGGCGGCAAGTCCTTACTGCGGCTGGCCAGCTGCGGGATGTCCTGGTACGGCAGCGGCAGTGCCGCCAGCTTGCGCTGCTCCTCGGCAAGGTCACGGATGCTTTGCGCCTCAGACAACTCATCGATTGCATACGTCGCGGTGCCCCCAGGGCTGTCGTAGTGCACCGTCCAATCCAGGCGTACCCGATTCTCGGGCCGGAAGTGCACTACGAGGCCCAGGATCGGTTCGACGTAGTCGGGCAGCCGGATGGATCTGTCGGCGGATGTGATGCTCATTTTCTGACGTAGCCGCGGGATGAAGTCGGTCAAGAAGTGAGCCTCATCCTCGGGCGGGATGACGAGTGAATGCGGGTCCACAACCAACTGCCGCAGTTCACGGCTGAGCAGCTGATCCAGCCGCGCAATGATCAGCTTCTGCACCCCAGCAACTTCCTCGCCAACATGGAAGATTCCATGGGCCGGGTCGCCGAGGACGCCCAGTGCTGACAGTTCAAGTTCCTGATCATCAAGCAGAACCCGAGGGCCGACCAGTACGCCGACGGCTGGATCTCGGCGAACGTCGAGGACCACCGAGGCGCGCTGCTCGGTGCGGAGCGGACCTAGCAGTGGTTTGGCGGCCAGCACGGTGAGACCAACGCCGGCCGCCTGGTCGAGCAGCCCCCAAAACGCACTGCTGACGGTGGCAAGCGAAAGCCAGGCGCTACGAGGCATGGCATATCGGGCACTCGCCCCAGCGGCCGCCCGGAACTGCAACAACAGCTCGCGCTGCTCGGCCACGTAGGAGCGCGCGACAAAATCAAGATCATCCCAGGAGATTCCCGAGCGAACCCATCCGCCGCTTCGGCTGCGTCTTGCCGGGCGAATCCGTAGATCCTGACGCCCGAGGTAACCCCGAAATGCAGGAATCCTCTCAACACCGAACTCCAACGCCAATGGAGCGACTTCAGCGGGTGGCACAGCTGGACCGGCGGCAAGCAGCTTGTCTAGCGTCCTTTCCCATTCCGGTCGTTCGACCGTTTTGTCGGCGATGAGATGTCTAGCGACGATGAGCACAGCGGCCGCATGTTTGCAGTCGCTGGCAACTGGGCAGCTGCACTGGCTGCGGTAAACGCTGACGGCGCCAGATCTCGAGCTGGCCAAAAAGACCGTCACGGCGTAGTCGTCGCGCACGGTGCCTCTGACTCGGCCGGTGACGGTCAGCGCCTCAGCATCGAAGTTGACGTCGTAGACGTGGCCCGATTTCGCGTAGACCATGGCTCTGGCGAAGGCCTCGTGGCCCACCATTTGGATGATCGCTTCATGACTCAGAAGCGAGTTCCACGATGTCGCCACGCCTTGCACCTTAGTCGCGACTTCTCACAGTTCAGCACCTTCGAAGATCCGGCTGCTACCCCCGGAGACGATGCGTTAGGGCCAGGTGGGAGAGTAGGTCGACGGCGCCAGCTCAGGCAGAGGTTTCAGCCGGTCAGAAGCGGGCATAAATAGCTCGCAAGCAGGGCATACAACGACGTAGGGAGGATCAATGAGCGAGTCAACACAGGGTCCCAGCGACGGCGTCGAGGACCTCGAGGGACCGGCGGACGGCGGTGCCGAGGGAATCCCTGGCATCCGGGACGGCGGAGCTGATGGCAGCGCCGACGGTGGCGCTTTCGGTGGTCGAGACGGTGGAGCCGATGGCGGAGCTGACGGTGGAGCCGATGGCGGAGCTGACCGTGGAGCCGATGGCGGAGCCGACCGTGGAGCCGATGGCGGAGCCGACCGTGGAGCCGATGGCGGAGCCGACCGTGGAGCCGATCGCGGAGCCGACGGTGGTGCAGATGGTGGCGCCGTTCGCTGAGGACTCCGTCCTCGCTCGACTCATTGCCGTCGACCGCGGTCTATTTGCGCGCCACTTCTGGGGGCAGCAACCGTTGCTGTCACCGGCCGCCGATCTCCCGGCCGGATTGGATCAGCTACTCGATGCGAATGCGATCGACGAGCTTGTGTCAAAGCGTGGTTTGCGGACGCCATTCCTAAGGGTCGCCAAGAACGGCACGACCTTTGCCGACAAAGCCTTCACCTCCCCTGGCGGCGTCGGCGCAGGAATAGCCGACCAGGTGAACGAGGACAGGCTGGTCCAGCTATTTGCCGAGGGTTCCACATTGGTGCTGCAGGCCCTGCATCGTGTCTGGCCACCTGTTCTCGCGTTCTGCCAAAAGCTCGCCGCCGAACTAGGCCATCCGGTGCAAGCCAATGCGTACGTCACGCCGCCACAGAACCAGGGCTTCAGCGCTCACTACGACGTACACGACGTGTTCGTCCTGCAGATCGAGGGATCCAAGCAGTGGCGAGTCCACCGGCCTGTCCTGGAGTCACCGCTGCGTGATCAACCCTGGAACGACCGGAAATCCGATGTTGAGCAACGGGCACAGGAGCTTCCGCTGATCGAGGCGGTGCTCAAGCCGGGAGACTGCCTCTATCTCCCGCGCGGATACCTCCACGCTGCGACGGCGCTTGGCGGCGTAAGCACCCACCTGACTCTCGGCATCCATGTCTGGACTCGCTATGCACTGGCTCAGCAACTCGTCGAGCAAGCCTTGCGAACGCTCGCCGACGATCCGGTGATCCGCGCTTCCCTGCCGTTGGGAGTGGACGTATCCGACCTGAGCAAGATGCGCCCGGACTTCGACGTGGTTACGGCCATACTGGCGGACGCCGTCAGGCATGCCGATCTTGATCAGATGTCTGAAGCACTGTTGCAGAATTCACGGCTGAACCAGCGCGCGGCACCGATCGGCCCGCTCAAACAGCTTCGCGATTCCGGCGCGCTGACCGCCGACACCCAGATCGTGCTGCGGCGGCATCTCGCCGCATCACTTGATCACATCGGATCGCGGGTACTGGTGCGCAGCCGAGCCGGTAGCCTGCGGGTGGCTGAGGACGATGTAGGGCCCCTCAAGGCGTTGCTGACCAACGGTGTAGCCACGGCTGGCGATCTTGGTATCGATCTTGCACGACGCCTGCTGCTCGCCGGCTTGGCCGTTGTGGAGTGAGTCAACCAGACTCGGCGTACCGGTGCTCGGACGCAGCGCGAGTACGGGCAGATCCGCTGGCCGGTTCGGCGCCTCCGGCCCGCCGCTGGCTGTTGCTGGAGCATCCGGGACCCTGGCGGATTGATGCCATCTCTGGCGCTGGAATTGAGTCCGAAGTCTTGTCGAGGTTGCTTCGAAACGCTGGTTCGACAACGCGAATCTTGCTCGTTCGCCGGCCGGGGCGAATCGACCGACGGGCACCGCGTCGGTGGATCCTGACTGGCCTTGACTCAGCCACCGTGACCGGCCCTTGGCGGGAAGACCGCGATCTGCTGGATGCCGCTGAGGCCCTGCTGACTGCCGCCAGACCGTCGATCGAACCAGCCCAGCCGGTGATCCTTGTCTGCACCCACGGCGTACACGATGTGTGTTGTGCGCTTCGTGGACGGCCAGTGGCAGTGGCCCTAGCAGCGCGCTGGCCCGAACTGGTATGGGAATGCAGTCACATCGGCGGCGACCGGTTTGCTACGAATGTGGTTGTGCTGCCCGACGGCTTCTACTACGGAAATCTGGACCCGGACCGCGCGGTGGCCACGGTCGAAGCGCACTTGGCCGGTACCGTACGGACCGACCGACTTCGGGGCATGGCGCGCTTCCTACCGCCAGTTCAGGCGGCCGTCATTGCTGCGCACGAGCGCTATGGACCGCTCGGGCCGTCAGACGTGACTGTTAAGGCGACCGAACACATTGGGCCGCATCACGGGCACGGGTCGGAGACCTTCGTCGATCTTGTGGTCGAGCCACAGCAACAAATGGTCAGTGTGCGGGTGCTATCCGTCCGGCGGCCCGACGCCCAGCTAACCTGCCGGGCCGCTCGTGAGACGCCAGCCACGGAATACCAGATCATTGAGTTCACCCCCAGCTGAGGTTCCCCGGACCCCGAAAGCGGTCAGAAACAACATCAAATTTGGCCGGATATGGTGTTGCTGGCGACCACTTTCGCCCCTGGCCGTTGCTGCTCTGTTGTCGCTGATCGGCAAGCGCTTGATCACCTCCAGTACGACAGCAGCCCTGGCCGATCGGTAGCAGAGCGCACGCCGTCGACCGACATCGTCAGAGTCGTTGCGCCGAGCGCGCAGGGGGTCTAACCATCGACCTCAGCTCACCAGTGCCAGTCGCGCCAAGAGCTGAGCCCGTTCACGAAACTGCTCGGTCCTGCGCAGAATGATCGGCGAATCGATGCCAGCTGAGCACAGATCCACGATTTGACGGTCGTCGCTCACAAGTAGTCCGATGTCGTCGGCTTGGACCCTGTCGCCACCCTCGGTCCGCCAACCCAGCGCACCGAGGAGCTCAGCGATGTGACTCCGCTCGGCCTGCTGAGCCTGCCACCAGGCCTGCTGGTCCGCTACGAGACGCTCGCCAGCCGCAGTGGTCAAAAACATGATCATGGCTGCGTCACGCTCAATCGGATAACGCGCAATCGGAGTTCGCTTGGCGACGTGAGCGAGCAGCCTGAGCGGGTCCTCACGCAGCACTGATCCTAGCTTGGTCACGTTCAGTTGACCGCGATACTTGCGGAGCAGTCCAAGTCGAGTGGCGGTTTCGCGCAGCCACATCACGGGAGGCGTGTGGCTTTCAACCGTTCCGGCGCCAATCCAGTCGCGAACCTCTAGCTCCTCGACCGCAGCCTTGACATGGACTGGCGGCAGGAACCCTGCCTTGGTGAGTTTGATCCCATCAGGACCGATTCGGTCAAGGAGCCAGCGATATGGCCGAACCATTGCGTTTGCGGTCTCAGGATCGACGGTGATCGAGTCGAGCCGAGCCGACGAAATGAGCCGCGCGAGCCGGTTCCGTGCCGCGACTCCCTGACAGCGGTTGATCAAGTCCTTAAGTTGATCAGAAGCTGCCCGCGGGTGCAGCGCCAGGGCGCCGGCGATCTCATCATTGATCTTGCTCAGATCGATCCTGTCGTGGCCGAGGCTTTTGCCGACGAAGGTGAGCCACTGAGACACCTCCTCATGTCGAGGGTGCAGAGGATCGCGGACGGCGTCTAGGACTTCCTGGTAGCCGTGTGCTCCGCCCGAGTCCTCGATCGGCCCTCGTCGTTCGCCTGCGATGCAAACCGCAGGCAGCGAATCAGAGCAGGGCTATGTCTGCCCTCGAGCGTTACCAGATGCGTCCAGTCATCACCGAAGTCATAGGTGTAGTACCAGCTATCACCCGGCTCATGAAGTAGCCGATCAAGTGTGAGGCTGGGCTCAGAGATGCCTTCGGCACCCTCGTCCTCGTCTCCGACGTTGATGATCGTCTCCAGATCCGAGATGTAGGGGTCCGGCGTCGGGTGGAATCGGTGTAGGTGGCGATTTTCCCAGCCGAATGCGGCCTGGATTACCTCATGCAATGCATCCAAAGACAGATCGGACGTCAGCTCCAGAGTGCGCCAGATCGGCGGCACGACGTCGATGACCTCAATCCGGACCCGGAACGTGGTTGCCGGATCGATCTTGTCCTTGAGCGTCAACGGCTGTCGGGGGCGGGTGGAAATACTGTCCCAATCGATCACCCGCCAAGGCTCTCATCTTCTTGAGCCCAGTCCATCAACTCCCCGAGTCAGGCGAGGTCTGGGCCGCCCATAGGTCGGGTCCGAAGACTTCGTAGCGGATACGGGCCGGCGGCACGCCACGGTCGAGCAGTGTTGACCTGACGTGACGCATGAAAGGTAAGGGACCACATGTGAAGACCTGGACGTCGTCCGGAAGCGGAAGATCAGTCAGGTCCATGAAGCCTTGCCGTGAACGGCTATCACCCTCATCGACGCTCTCGTACCAGTTGTAGGCGCTGAAGTCGTCGATCTCTCGGCCGAGATGCATGACGGTCTCTCGCAAAGCGTGATCTTGGGCTCTGCGGTCAGCGTGAGCCACGATGACAGTCCGCTGCGGTTGGGTACGAGCGATGTGTTCGACGATCGGAAGCACCGTCGTTATGCCAGCGCCGGCACTGGCCAGCAGCAGCGGCGACTCGGTCGGGGTCAGGACGAAGTCGCCAGCGGGAGCGCTGACGTCAAGCAGGTCTCCGATCTCGACCTGATCATGGAGATAGCTCGAAACACGGCCGTCTGGCGCACCGTTCGTGCCACGGACTCGTCGCACGGTGATCTGGAGCCGGGTCCGTACGGCTGTGGAGGACACCGTGTAGTGCCGAGGCTGTCGATCGCCATCGGGCAAATCGACAAACACTGAGACGTATTGGCCGGGCGCGATGGCTGGAAGCGGACCACCATCGGCTGGTTCGAGGACGAGGGAGATGACGTCGGCTGTTTCTTCGATACGTCGCACGACCCGGTAGGGACGTGTCGGCTGCGAGAGATCAACGTTCGCTTGTTGGTAGAGCCGGGCTTCCTCGGCAACAAGCTGGAGCGCGAACAGCCAGTACACCTCGCTCCAAGCCGCGGCGATCTCAGGAGTCACGGCGTCACCCAGGACCTCGCCGACTGAAGCGAGCAAATGCTCGCCGACGATCGTGTACTGCTCCGGGCGGATTCCCAGAGAAACGTGCTTATCCGCGATTCGGCGCATGACGTGGTCGAATGACGGCGCCTCGGGATCGATAGTTGCACCGCGTACGCGACAACCGAGCCGGCCAATGCCTTGCTCTGTTCACCGGTTGCCTGGTTGCCCTGGTTGAAGACGCGCAGCAGCTCAGGATGGGCGGCAAATATCCGGGGATAGAAGTGTGCGGTGATTTCATCAGCATGCGCAGCGACGACGGACGCAGTTGCCTGGACGACACTGAGTGCCTCTTTCGACAACAGTGACGGACCGGATGCTTCGGTGAGGTCGGACACGGTTTCTCCCTTCGCTGCTCGGGCCGGCAATCTGGCGTACTAGGGGTCATGTTTTGGATGGCCTGACGAAGGCTCCGCAGGTAGTTGAAGGGGAAGCTATCCATCGGCGAACGGATGAAACAGGGGTCGTTTGGCCTCCGTCGGGCAGCCCGGTAGTCCCTATTTGCATCACGATCAAGGGAGGCTCATGATGGCCAAGTTGATCTACGCGGCGATTTGCTCACGCGATGGATATGTGGCGGATGCAGAGGGCAATTTCGACTGGAGCGCGCCGGACCAAGAAGTGCACAGGTTCGTCAACGACATCGAGCGCCCGATCGGCACCTACCTGTACGGGCGTGGGATGTATGAGGTGATGCGCTACTGGGAGACCGCGCCGACCGGCAATGGCGAGCCATCAGCAGAGCAGGAGTACGCGAAGATCTGGCAAGCGGCCAACAAGATCGTTTACTTCCGCAGTCTGGAGAGTCCAGCTAGCGGCAGGATTGAGCGCGAGTTCGACGCCGCAGCGATACGGCAACTGAAGGCGGCCGCTACTCATGACATCTCGGTGG
>JAICEV010000107.1 GCA_025923975.1 Propionibacteriaceae bacterium | reverse complement strand
TGCGGTGGCTCGACGAACGACGTCGTGTGGAAATAGCGTCTGGTCCACTCGGACTCAGTGATCGCCGCCCAAATCTGCTCGGGTGTAGCGGCGATGTAGATCTGGTAGACGTGCGCAGTGAGGCTCATCCTGCCCTCCCTCGGCTCTTCTGGCTGTTGATCGGCGCGCACCTGGTCGTCCAGTGCCACCAGCGCAGAGGTGAATCTGGCTGCGTACTTGCTGATCCACCGGTTGGCGACCTGCTCGATGGGCACTGGGTTGAGGTAGTGCCGTTTCGTCCGGCCCTGCCGTGCGGTAATCACCAGATTGGCCTCGGTAAGGACGGAGAGGTGCTTCATCACCCCGAAGCGGGTCATCTCGGGAAACTGGTCACACAGCTCGTTCAGGGTTTGGGCGTCGCGGCTGAACAACGAGTCCAGAACTGCCCGCCTAGTGGAGTCGGCGAGCGCTCGGAAGATCTCACCGCCCTGCTCCATGCCTGAAGAATATGTGACTATTTAGTCACATGTCAAAGGCGAGTCCTCCAGTGCCGAGTTGGGATCGCTCCTTCCGAGCCCGCGTTTCTCGTCTTTAGACGCCTGGCGAGGGGCTGATGGGAGTATTCGACCTATGCCTGCCGTCTGGCTCGGGACGGCAAACGGCGAATGACCACCCCACCTCTGCCCACCGAGCAGTGGCAGGATCACAGCAAAGCCGAGCTGTGAGGAGACCTCGTGACCGAGAGCGTTGCCCTGACTCCACACCCTGATCTCAAGATCATCTCTAGCAGAGTCTTCCGCGGTCCGAACATCTGGCACTACGAACCGGCCATCCAGCTCGTCGTCGATCTCGGGGTACTCGAAGACTTCCCGACCAACAAGCTGCCCGGCTTCGCCGACGCTCTGCTGGAGCGGCTCCCGGGTCTGATGAACCACACCTGCAGCCGCGGCCGACGGGGTGGCTTCGCCGAGCGCCTGCAGGAGGGCACCTGGGTGGGCCACGTGGCCGAGCATGTCGCGCTTCAGTTGCAGCAGACCGTCGGCCATGACATGCGCCGAGGCAAGACGCGGCAAGTGCAGGGCGAGCGCGGCCGTTACAACGTCATCTACGCCTACTACGACGAGTCGGTAGGGCTTGCCGCGGGTGACCTCGCCGTCCGGCTGGTCAACCACTTAATCGTTCCCGATCCCACCTTTGACTTCGATGAAGCGCTGGAGCGGTTTATCGTCCGCGGGGAGCGGACAGCATTCGGTCCGTCCACTCAGGCGATCGTTGAAGAGGCGGTGAGCCGCGACATTCCCTACCTGCGGCTCAACACCGCTTCACTCGTACAGCTCGGCCAAGGCGTACATCAAAAACGGATCCGGGCCACCATGACCTCTCAGACACCGTCAGTCGCGGTCGACATTGCCAGCAACAAGGAGCTAACCCTGACACTGCTGTCGGCGGCAGGGCTTCCGGTTCCCCGCTCACAGGCGGTCCGTAGCCTCGACGATGCGATCCGGCTTGCGAACCGCATCGGCTATCCAGTAGTCCTCAAGCCGCTGGACGGTAACCATGGCCGGGGCGTCATGCTCGATCTGCGCAGTGATGCGGACGTACGCCACGCCTTCGACATCGCCAAGTCCGAGTCGCGAGGCGGCCTAGTGATCGTCGAGACCTATGTAGTGGGGCGTGACTACCGATGCCTGGTGATCGACGGCAAGATCGCAGCCATCGCCGAACGAGTGCCGGCCCATGTCATTGGCGACGGCGTGCTGACGATCAATCAGCTGATCGCGGAGACCAATGCCGATCCCCGTCGCGGCGTGGGCCACGAGAAGGTGCTGACCAGAATCAAGATCGACCAGGCCGCCATCGACCTGGTAGAGACTCAGGGTTTCAGCATGGAGGACGTGCCTCCGGATGGCAAAATGATCAAGCTGACCTTAACCGGGAACATGTCCACCGGCGGCATTTCGATTGACCGCACCTTCGAAGCACACCCGGAGAACATCGAGATCGCCGAAGAGGCGGCGCGGGTGGTTGGCCTGGACATCGCCGGCATCGATTTCATCGCGCCCGATATCACCCAACCCGTACGCGAGACCGGCGGAGCCATCTGTGAAGTGAATGCGGCACCCGGCTTTCGGATGCACACGCATCCAACGATCGGTGATCCGCAGTACGTGGCCAAGCCGGTGGTCGACATGCTCTTTCCGCCTGGTACGCCGAGCCGGATCCCGATCGTCGCCGTCACCGGCACCAACGGTAAGACCACAACCGCACGGATGATCGCCCACATCTTCAAAGGCATCGGCAAGAAGGTGGGTATGACGTCCACCGACGGTGTGGTCGTGGATGAGCGGTTGCTCATCCAATCGGATGCGTCTGGGCCGAGATCGGCCAGGATGGTTCTGCAGAATCCACGCGTTGACTTTGCAGTCTTTGAGGTAGCGCGCGGCGGGATCCTGCGGGAGGGCTTGGGTTATGAACGCAATGACGTCGGTGTGGTGCTCAACGTGCAGGCCGACCATTTGGGCCTGCGAGGGATCGACACGCTCGAGCAGCTCGCTGATGTCAAGGCGGTCATCGTGGAGGCCGTGCCACGGAACGGCTTCGCCGTATTGAATGCAGACGACCCACTGGTTCGCGGCATGCGCCGTCGCTGCGCCGGCCGCATTGTGTGGTTCACCATGGCCGAGCCGAGTAGCGAGATCCGTGATTCGGTTGATGACCACTGCCGTCGGGGGGGACTTGCGGTGGTGTTGGAGCACAGCGACCTTGGCGACATGATCGTTGTCAAGGAGGGTCGCCGCTCCATGCAGCTGGCGTGGACCCATCTACTGCCTGCCACCTTCGGCGGACGGGCGACCATGAACGTCCAGAACGCCATGGCAGCCGCTGCGGCTGCCTTCGCGGCTGATGCCTCGCTGCATGACATCCGACAGGGCCTGCGAACCTTCTCGACGAACTACTATCTCTCGCCTGGGCGGCTCAATGAGGTCAGCGTCGCGGGCCGAACCGTCATCGTCGACTACTGTCACAACGTCCCCGGCATGGTCATGCTCGGCGATTTCGTGGACAAGACCGGCGACGACCTGGAGAGCACAAACGATCTTGGACGCATTTCCCGTATTGGTGTCATCTCGACTGCCGGTGATCGCCGGGACGACGACATGCGCGGACTGGGCTATGAGGCGGCTCGGCACTTCGACGTGCTGATCGTGCGAGAGGACTCCAACCTCCGCGCCCGGGCACCTGGGGAGGTCGCCAACCTGGTGGCCCGCGGCGCCCGGGCGGCGATGGCAGAGGGGGTGCGCTGCAAGCAGGTGGAGATCGTCTTAGACGAACTGGCAAGCGTCCGGCATGCGATGTCTCGATCGAACCCCGGCGACCTGGTGGTGATCTGCGTGGAGCAGCACGCCGCGGTGATGGCATACCTGGAGTCCTACGGTCACCATGCGCAGCCGGGCGCCCGACGTCAGGACGAGCGCGACATCAACAATGCCGTGCCTGATCCGGACTCGCATTGACGACTTTTAGGCGCAACACTTCGGCATCGTCTCGTGAGGCGCCATGATCAATCAGCCACTGATCAAGCAGTTCGCGGTCCTGATGGGTCATGATCGCGACGACGTCGCCATCGCGTGCCTGACCCACCAATGAGATCAGGCAACCCAGCTCACTGTCATGATCACGAAGGATCTCCATTCCGGCGTGGGCCGCTCCCTGTTTGATCAGCTTGCCGAGCTCATCCATGCTGCGTCCACGCAGGTACCTGTCCTTGTAGGTGATCTCAACCAGATCAGCACCTAGGCCGGCGATCTCGCCGAGCCGTACGAAAACCTCCTCGCTACGATCACCAGCAGTGCCCACGCCGAGCAGCAAGCGGCCATGAGGGGGACGAATGCCGTTCATGATCTCAAGGAGCGCCTCCAGCCCTGCCTCATTGTGGGCCAGATCGATCACGACGCTGATCATCCCGCCGGCCACCGAGACGGTCCAGATGTTCATCCGCCCGGGGTTGTTCTCGCTGGGATCGAATGATCGGAGGCCGTCGGCCACTTGATCAACTGAGAAACCCAGCGCCAGCGTGGCCGAGGTGACCGCAAGAACGTTCTCGACATTGACTCTGCTCAGTCCTGCCAAGGTCATTGGCACTTCGACCACGTGAATGACTGGAAGTGGATCCGCCCCCGCGGCCAGCACGCTCACCCAGCCGTCGAGCAGCGTGGTCACCCGGCCGCCTTCGGAGAGCACGCTGCGTCCCGATGGCGAGTCCGGATCTCGGGTGAACACCCATATCTGGGCTTTGGTGCCGAGCCGCATGGCGAAGGTCCGCGGATCGTCGGCGTTCAGCACGCACCAGCCATCCGGCTTGGTGATCTTGGTGATGACTGCCTTGACTTCAGCGAGCTGGTCGAGGGTGTCGATCCCGTCGACGCCGAGGTGGTCGGCGCTGATGTTGGTCACTACCGAGACGTTGTTGTAGGCGACCCCCACGCCGCGGCGCAGGATTCCACCGCGGGCTGTCTCGGTGACGGCCAGCTCCACACCCGGGTGCCTCAGCACCCGCCCGGCACCGCCTGGCCCGGAGAAGTCACCGGCCTCGATCAGCTCACCATTGATGTACACGCCATCCGTGCTGGACCAGCCCACTGACATGCCAGTTCGACGTGCGACGTGCCCGATCATCCGCGCCGTTGTGGTCTTGCCGTTGGTGCCGGTGATCGCGACAACGGGAATGTGCGGTCGGATCAGGCGCGGACCGGAGCCGAGCGGAGCTGCGGCAATCACCGCGCCCTCCGCACTGATCATCTCCGCGAGCGCAGCAGGTCCGGTGCCAACGCTGTCCAGCACGCGCGCCAGGCCGTACGCCAAGGCCTCGGCTCGGCCGGCGTTGCGCCATGGGTACGCCACGACGAGTTCGTTCACCGCCTGCCCGGTCCGGGTCCGCACTGCCAACCTGGTGGCACCTCCGGCGCGAGCCAGTCGGCGCACGATCTGGGTGACGATCCGTATCGCGTAACGCTGCCGGAACACGGTGTCCGCCGTCCCCGGATGCGCCTTGCCCAAGTCGAGTTCCGTGCCCAGATCAGCAGCCACTGCCTCGGGCAACCGCAGCAATTCGGTGAGGTCGAGCGTCGCCTTTGCCGCGGGCCGCGGGAAATACAGGTTCGGCCCGTCGAGGAGGCGCAATTCGATCAGCGAACGGGCGGTGGATGCGACGGCCATCGCGGCTCAGGCGCCGGTGGAGTGCAGGCCGCCGTCCACGTGGATCATTTCTCCGGTGGTCTTGGGAAAGAAGTCGCTGAGCAGCGCCACCACGGCCTTGGCAGCCGGGGTCATGTCCTTCGGATCCCAGCCCAATGGCGCCCGCTGACCCCAAACCTCGTTGAAGGCATCGGCGCCTCCGATGGCTTTCTTGGCCAGGGTTTCCAGCGGACCGGCGGCCACCAGATTGACGCGAATCCCCTGCGGCCCCAGATAGCGCGCAAGATAGCGGCTGGTGCTCTCCAGCGCCGCCTTCGACACACCCATCCAGTCGTAGACCGGCCACGACACAGTTGCATCGAAGGTCAGCCCGACGACCGAGGCCGGCTCAGCCAGCAGGGGCTTGCAGGCCATTGTCAGCGACGCCAGCGAATAGGCCGAGACCTGCAGCGCGGTACTGACATCGGGCCACGGCGTGCTGAGGAATTTCCCGCCGAGCGCGGTCTCCGGATTGGCGAAGGCAAGCGAGTGCACCAGGCCATCGAGATGGTCCAGATGCTCGCCAAGTTGGGCAGCCAAGCCCGCGAGATGGTCCTCGTTGGTGACATCGACTTCAAGCACCAGCGGCACCGGATCAAGCTTCTTGATCACCCGTCTGGTCAGGCTCATCGCCCGGCCGAAGTTGGACACCACGACCGTTGCCCCTTCGACCTGGGCGATCTTGGCCACATGGAAGCCGATGGAAGTATCAAGAGTGACGCCGGCAACAAGGATGGTCTTGCCCTCGAGAATGCCCACAGATGTCCCTTCTGCCCTAATAGCGGTCAGTGACCCATGCCGAGGCCACCGTCGACCGGGATCACTGCCCCGGTGATGTAGCTGGCGGCGTCGCTGGCGAGGAACTCAACCGTCCCTGCGATGTCAGCCACCGAGCCGAGCCGCCCCAACGGAATCTGCTCGGCATACTTCTTGACCAGGTCATCACCAAGCTCGGCAGTCATGTCGGTTTCGATGAATCCCGGAGCCACCACGTTCGCCGTGACGCCGCGCGATCCAAGTTCTCTGGCAAGGGAGCGCGCCATCCCCACCAGCCCAGACTTGGATGCTGCGTAATTGACCTGTCCAGCCGAACCCATCTGACCCACCACCGAGGAGATGAAGACGATCCGGCCGAACCTCCCCCGGATCATCGGTCGGGCTGCCCGCCGTGCCACCCGGAACGCTCCGGTCAAGTTGGTCGCGATCACCTGATCCCAGTCCTCGTCCGACATCCGCATGAGCAACGTGTCGCGTGTGATGCCGGCATTCGCTACCAGCACCTCCACGTTCCCAAGGGCCGATTCCACTTGGGCGAACGCGGCTTCTACCTGCTCTGGATCAGTCACGTCACATTGCACGGCCAAGACGCCCTGTGGCACCTCGCCGCTGCGGTAGGTGGCCGCGACGCGATGCCCGGCCTCCGCCAACTGAGCAGCAATACCGTGACCAATTCCCTTGCTGCCACCGGTCACCAGAACAACACGCGACGGATTCACGGGGTCACGCTATCGACTCTCCAGATCGTCGGCGACCAGGCGTAGGCTGACGTGGTGACCGATCGTGAGATGGGCACACACACCCGAACTGTCGCCGATACGGGCCGCCGAGGCTCAGCGCCGCTGATCACAGATGCCCGTATGGGGACGAGCGAGGAGATGTCGTCCCGGATCCGCCGGTACACCATCACCATGGCCTTCCGGGCCGCCTGCTTCCTCGCCATGATCTTCGTAGAGGGCGTATTCCGGTGGGTGCTGTTCGGCTGCGCTGTGGTGCTGCCATTCATCGCCGTCATCGCTGCAAACCAGGTCAACCAGCGTTTCCGCGAAGGAAAGAAGATGACCCACGCCTTGCCGAGTGAACGTCCGCAGCTCACGACGGGTCACGATGACGAGTCGATCAACACTGAGGTTGTCGAGGAGGACGGCAGTCAACACCGCCCGAATGAGCGCGTCGGCTAGCGGGATCGACCCGCTTCCGACGGATCCTGAAGGTCTCATCTGTTCCGCTCGGGGCTGCCGGCAGCCTGCCTCGTACGATCTGCAGTGGAACAACCCCAAGATCCATACGGCAGATCGCCGTAAGCACTGGCTAGCCTGCGACGATCATCGTGAATCCCTGGCGCAGTTCCTTTCCGCCCGCGGGTTCCTGAAAGAGGTAGTCCCCCTCTGACTTGCCTGTACGCAACCTCCGTGCACGTCAGTTGCGGTCGCTCTGCATGGGTTGTGCAACCCGTGCAGACCGTCGGCAACCTATGCAGAGCCGGTCACCTAGGTTCCTGCCTAGCCGCCAATCGCGGACATTGGCCGGTCGGGCTGCAGGAAACTGGGATCGTTGATGCCGTGGCCCGGCTGTTTGCTGGCGACAGCGGCCACCCAACGGTCGGCAATCTCTTCCTCGCTTGCGCCGCTGCGCAGCGGCGTACGCAGGTCGGATTCCGTGCGGGCGAAGAGGCAGTTTCTGATCTGGCCGTCGGCTGTCAGCCGAACCCGGTCGCAGGCGCCGCAGAACGGCTTGGACACCGACGCGATGATGCCGACCGAATAGCCGGTACCAGCTACCCGGAACAGCTCTGCCGGTGCGCTCCCCCGGGTTCGTGCGTCCTCGGGGTCCTCCACCAGCTCGACATGCCGGCTGAGGCGCTGCCTGATCTCGTCTGCGGTGATCATTTCATCGCGCTTCCAGCCGTGCTGCGGATCCAATGGCATCTGCTCGATGAACCGCAGTTGGACCTGCTCCGACATCGCCCAGCGCAGCAGGTCGAATGCTTCGTGATCATTGATACCGCGCATCAGCACGGTGTTGATCTTGACAGGATTCAGCCCTGCTGCTCGGGCAGCTGCGATTCCGGCGAGCACGTCAGGCAGCCGGCGCCGCCGGGAGAGCCGGACAAAGGTCTCCGGATCAAGAGTGTCCAGCGAGATGTTGATCCTCTTCAGCCCAGCCACTGCCAGCTTTTCGGCCCGGGCGGCAAGGCCGATCCCGTTGGTGGTGAGTGCGATCTCCGGCGCTGGCGACAGCGCCGCGATGTCAGCAACGAGCAGCTCGAGGTTCTTGCGTAACAGCGGTTCGCCACCGGTCAGCCGAACGGTTGTGATGCCTAGCCGTTTCACACCGATGGTGATCAGCCGCACCATCTCCTCATCGGTCAACACATCGGCGCCAGGCAGCCAGTCGAGACCCTCCGGCGGCATGCAATAGGCACAGCGCAGATTGCACCGGTCGGTGAGCGAAACTCGCAGATCTGTTGCCACCCTGCCATAGGCGTCCGCAAGCGCCAGCTGATTACGCTTAACCGACTCCGCATGCGCGGAAGCTGAACTGCGCAGCCGTGGAAACGGAAGCAGCGTGGTCATGTCTGGAGTGTAATTTGCCCGTTCGTCGACCAGATGATCCGTTCAGGATGGGTATAGACGTTCATGCTCTGCCCGCGGACGAATCCGACCAGCGTCAGCCCGGCCTCCTCGGCGAGTTCCGCAGCGAGCGAGCTCGGTGCCGAAACCGCAGCTAACACCGGGATGCCGGCAAGCACCGCCTTCTGGGTCAGCTCGAAGGACGCCCGACCTGAGACAGTCAAGATCATCTGGCGCAGTGGCAGCAGTTGCTGCTCTATGGCCCAGCCAATGACCTTGTCGACGGCGTTATGCCGCCCGACATCCTCGCGCACACAGACCATCTCCGAGCTCGGTGCGAGCAGCCCTGCCGCGTGCAGCCCTCCGGTGCGGTCGAACGCTTGCTGACGTTGGCGCAGCCGCATCGGCGCCGAGAGCACCAGATCAGCCGCGACGCGTACCTCGGGGTCCAGATCGTACGGGGATTCGCGCAGTACCTGATCGATCGAGGTGGTGCCGCAGATGCCGCAAGCGCTGGTCGTCATGACGTTGCGACGCACCGCTGGGGCGAGCTGCGACGCAAGGGTCACGTCCAGGACGTTGTAGCTGTTGACTCCATCAGAGCCAGATCCGGCGCAATATCGGGCGAGGACGATGTCCGACCGCTCCGTGATAAGGCGCTCGCTGTAGAGCAACCCCCTGGCCAGATCGACGTCGTTTCCGGGCGTCCGCATTGTGACCAGGTACGACTCGCCGTTCAGGCGGATCTCCAGCGGCTCCTCCACAGCCAAGGTGTCCGCGCGCCGAACCACCTCGCCCGGTGCTACCCGCAGCACCGCGTGACGACGGGTTACGCGTCCCATGACATCATCCTGGCCCATAGCATCAAATGTGCGCCGCACAACAGCCTTCGCCGAGGAGCACCGAACCCATGGAACTCAAGCAGTGGCTGACAACCTTGTCCGCCGAACTAGGCACCAGTGATATCAGGATGGATGACAACACGGTCCGTACCGTGCTGGACCTCGCCCGGGACTCCGCACATGAGGTTGAACGGGTAGCAGCGCCCCTCACCACTTTTCTTGTCGGAAT
>JAICEV010000106.1 GCA_025923975.1 Propionibacteriaceae bacterium | reverse complement strand
TTCGGGCCGCCTCGTCCGTTGAGCTGGGCGGAACTGGTGATCTGGTAGAGGTAGCCGACAGTCGCAACCGGTGCATCGAAATGGTCGCTGTCGATGTTGATCGTGATGCCGCTGTAAGTCTCGTCATGGTCGCCGCGGTACTGCTTGCCACGCTGATGGTTGGACCACTGCGTGTTGGGGACAGCGGCCCAGCCGGTCAGCGCAGGGTTGGCGTCCCAACGCGCCAGCCACAGCGCGTCCGGGCGAGCATAGGCCGGCGAGGCGTACGCCTCGGACAAGTGCTTGGCTCCGGAGGACAGGTTGGCGTACATGCCTGCTAGATAGCCCAGGCGGTGCAGCTCCTTTGTCCAGGCTGTGACGTAGGTCAGCACAGCTGCACGGCACGCCGAGTCGCCGGCCGTGTAGTGCTCCATATCGCCGTAGATGGCGCTGCCCGGTAGCATTGCCAACGCCTGAGCTTGCAGCACCGCGTCCGCTGCATCGGCGATCCCCAGGGTCGCTGCGTTGATGCTGGTGAACTTGGTCGTGTTCGATCGGCGAGTGCATGGCGCCTGGTAACCAACGTAGATCGGAATGATCCGCCAGCCTTGTAACGACGAAGCCGTGACCCAGCTCGCGGTGAGATTTGGCTGGGCGCAGCTGCGACTGACTCCACCGATGTAAACGCCGACGCCTTGGTACGGCGAGGCGATTTTCCACGCCTGCATCGTCGCCACCGCCGGCGCCGCGCAGGTATCGAACGCATACCCCGTCAGCCGGGTAGCGGATGCGTTGGTCGGATACGACACCGTTGTGGCGGGCTCGGCGGCCGCGGACGTAGCTGTCCAGACTGTCAGAGCCGTTGCCAGCATCATCGCCGTGACGACTCGTGCCCGTAGTGTCGCTGCCGCGATGGGGCGACAACGGCTCACCATGCCTCAGTGTTGGGCCTAGGCAGTTCCAGATGGAGCAGCTAGCGGCTGATTGACGCGCAGTTGGTATGAAACTCAGTTCTTGCCGCCGAGAAAGTGCGCGGCCGATTGCGGCCAGGCTGTAGTCTCCACGCTTGGCGCCGTTCGCTTTCACACTCGACAGTCAGGATTCAAGCTCATGCCACGCGTCTTCAATTTCAGCGCCGGCCCAGGCACCCTTCCCGAAGAGGTGCTGCTCCAGGCCGCAGACGAGATGCTCGATTGGCACGGCACGGGACTGTCCGTGATGGAGATGAGCCACCGTGGCAAAGAGTTCATCTCGATCGCGGAGGAAGCGGAGGCCGATCTGCGCAAGCTGCTTGGGATTCCCGCCGGCTACCACGTGCTCTTCTTGCAAGGCGGGGCATCACTGCAGTTCGAGATGATCCCGATGAACCTGATCCAGGGCCGGGCCATTGCCGACTACATCCACACCGGCGAATGGGCGAAGAAAGCCATCAACGCAGCCAAGAGCTTGGCCGATGTGAACGTCGCTGCCAGTGCGGAGGACCGGGCGTTCACATATGTGCCGGCTCAGTCCGAGTGGCAACTGACCGAGCGCGCGGCGTACCTGCACTACACCGCCAACGAGACGATCAATGGAGTCGAGTTCGGTTGGGTACCGGACGTCGGCGACGTGCCGCTGGTGAGCGACATGTCGTCGAATCTGCTCTCCCGCCCACTGGATGTCGAGCGGTTCGGCCTGATCTACGCCGGCGCGCAGAAGAATATTGGTCCGGCCGGACTGGCCTTGGTGATCGTACGCGAGGACCTCATTGGCCTCGGCGAACCGACGCCACCGGCAATGCTCGACTATGCAACGCATGCCAAGACGCGGTCGATGTACAACACGCCACCGACGTACGCGGTATATGTTGCGGGCCTGGTGTTCAAGTGGCTGCTGGAGACCGGCGGGCTGGCCGCAGCAGAGCAACGCAATATCGCCAAAGCTGCGCTGCTGTACGACTTCATCGACAGCTCTGACTTCTACGTCAATCCGGTTGAGAAGGCCGACCGGTCTCGGATGAACGTCCCATTCCGGCTGGCAAGTCCTGATCTTGAAGCCGACTTCCTGGCCGGAGCGGCAAAGCATGACTTGGTGGAGCTCAAGGGACATCGCTCGGTCGGCGGTGTCCGCGCCTCGCTGTACAACGCGATGCCTATCGAAGGCGTCCAGGCGCTGGTGGATTACATGGCAGAGTTCGCGACGACGAAGGGCTGAAGCAGGCAGTGACTGAGAAGTACCGAGTACGAGTCCTCAACCACATCTCCGCCGGAGGGCTAAAGCGGTTGCCTTGGGATCGGTTTGCGGTGTCGGCAGAGGTCGATGATCCGCACGCCATACTGGTCCGTTCCGCAGACCTGCACGGCATGGAGGTTCCTGAGTCGCTGCTGGCGGTCGGGCGCGCCGGATCCGGCACCAACAACATCCCGATCCCACGCATGTCGGCGCGCGGCATCCCGGTGTTCAATGCGCCCGGCGCCAATGCCAATGCCGTCAAGGAGCTCGTGGTGGCCGGCATGTTGCTGGCGGCGCGCAACATCGACGACGCGCTGAAGTACCTCGATTCGCTGGACCCCGACGACCCGGAGCTGGAGAACAAGATCGAGGCCGGCAAGAAGGCGTTTGCCGGATATGAGCTGGCGAATCACACCCTCGGAGTCGTCGGACTTGGCAAGATCGGTTGTCTGGTTGCTGATGCGGCGATCAAGCTCAGCATGCAGGTGATCGGCTATGACCCTGAGATCACCGTGGATTCGGCCTGGAGCCTGCCGGCATCTGTCAAGAAGGCGCACAGCCTGGGTGAGGTTCTCAAGTACAGCAACTTCCTGACGCTGCACGTACCGCTGGTGGATGCGACCCGCGGGATGATCGATGCCGGCGGCCTTGCCCAGATGAAGCCCGGCGCGGTCGTGCTCAATTTCTCTCGGGGCGGCGTGGTCGACGACACCGCGATCTTGGAGGCGCTGGAATCTGGTCAGCTGTCGAAGTATGTGTGCGACTTTCCGGCTCCGCATCTCAGTCAGCAGCCCGGCGTGATCTTAATGCCGCACTTGGGTGCGTCAACGGGAGAGGCCGAGGAGAACTGCGCTGTGATGGTCGCCGAGCAGGTGCGCGACTATCTGCTCGACGGGACCATCCGGAACTCGGTGAACTTCCCAGATGTGATCTTGCCCAGGGAATCGCAGTTTCGGGTGGCGATTGCGAACGCCAACGTACCGAACATGGTCGGCGGGATCTCTCACGAGATGGCCATGGCCGGTCTCAACATCGCGACCATGACGAACAAGTCGCGAAAGGACCTGGCGTACACATTGGTGGACGTCGATAGCGATGTGCCCGATTCGGTGATCAAGGCAATCGGCGACATCGACGGTGTGTTGATGGTCCGCTACCTGCCACGGCCGAGCTGATCATGCCAGCTGGCTCGGCGGGGCTCGCCGAGCCATGATCTGACAGGGACTTCGAAGTCGATTACCTCACCTGACCTTCGTCTGAGAAAGGAGAGCATCGAGGGCTTCTGCAGGTACGCGCAGCGCGATAATCTGCAGTGAAGAGCGGAAGAATGAGCAGTTTGACATGACGTGGGTCAAGCGATTAATCGTCTTCTTGGTCGTGGGCTTCTTTCTCTTTTATTTGGTTGCCTACCCTGAGAGCGCCGCCAACGCTGTCCGTGCGGTGTTCGGCGGCCTTGCTGTGGTATTTCGCTCGATCCTTATCTTCTTTCAGTCTCTGGCTGGTTAGCGGTGCGCGTGCCGGGGTGGTCCGACAGCCGCATGCGCTGGTTGCCACCGGCCCCGTGAGTGCGAGATCATCACCGTGCCGAGTCGGGCCCATCGGCGCATCCAACGAGGAGGGAACTATGAGCGTCTACCGGGTGATCGACGTCGTCGGCACGAGCACGACCTCCTGGGAGGAGGCGGCCGCTGACGCGATCAAAACGGCGGGGCAGTCGGTCCGGGACCTTCGGGTCGGTGAGGTCATCAAGCAGGACATTCATGTCGGGGACGGCGGTGAGCTCATCTATCGCACGAAGATCCAGCTGTCCTTCAAGTACGAGCAGGAGTCGTAGCGCGCCCTAGGCGCGAATGGGCGGCGCTTTTATATGCACCCGACAGCTTCGGGCGCAATGCCAGGTCTTAGCGTCAGCAAGCCAACAGCGCCACCCAACCTGTCGCCGAGAATTCCTCCATAGTGTTTCCCGAATGGGGAGCGAGGGCCGCCACGTCTAGCGGAATGGGCCTTCGCACCGATGCGAGGGCAGGCGACATTCAGCATATTGCGGAGTAGATTTGGGTCGAGTCGCTTCTGCATGAGGCTGAGACTTCGAATACGCATGTTGGGAGCCGAGATGCCTAATCAGCCGTCTGGCTTGCTGGTTCCTGCGTATGACTACCCGAGCGACGGAGATGAAGCTTGGAATACTCTCACAGATGTCGGTGGGATATTGGGGGCGCCAGGTCAGCTGATGGTAGTGGTTAACCATGATGACGGTCATTTCGATAGCGCAAACCCTGACTACGTAACAGTTATTGCAGAGCTAAAGGGGGTGTGCGCTTCAATTTTGGGTTATGTGCATGACTGTTACGACAATACCAAGGAAGAGCCGCCCCTCTGTCCGAGAACTACGGACATCATGGGCGACGTTGACAGATGGTTCGCGACGTATGGAGTCGATGGAATCTTCATTGATCAGATGCGTCCGGACCGTGTGCAGCATGCTGCGACGCTTGTGCAGCAAGTGCGCAACCGTCATCCCGGCGCTATCGTCGTCCTCAACCCGGGCACCATCCCGTCTGAGGACTTCATGGGGCAAACGAATCCGGCTGTCGTCGTGATACAAGAGGGGTCAGTCTTTTCTGAAGATCCTGTAAATCATCCTCCTACCTTCGACGCGAATTGGCCGCCACCGGGCTGGGTGAGGGATAGGGCAATGCCTGCGGGCGCCGCATCAATAGCGGCTGGCCGGCTTGCGATAATCGGCCACACGGCGCCGAATCCGGAACATGTTGACTATTTAATTGCAAAGGCCACGCAGTACAATATTGGATGGATATACGCTCAACACGTGACTGGTTCTACTTATAACCCGCTTTCCAGTCATCTCCAGTTGCTGGGCGAACGCATCAGCTTATTTTCTCGCCTAGGATGCCTGGCTATTCCCTTCGGTCGCTTATTCAGCTACCTCGTAAACTATCTCCTTTGCGCTATTCGCCGGATGACCTCCCAATTCGTCACTGCTGCCAGACGCCGGACGTAGGGATGGGGCCCACCCGGCAGCGATGTGGCCAGGGGCTGGGGAATTGGGACCGAGGCGTTTCGTAAGCCTGACTGGGCTTGCCGGCTGGCCGTCAATGATGCGGGATGTCGACGCCGGCGGCGCGCAGCTTCGCCTCGACCAACTCGGTCAACCGGGCTGAAGTCGGCATCTGGTCCTCACGGTGGTAGTTGATCACCGAGTCGCGCCAGGGGACCTGGCTTGCTTGAAACAAGTTAGAATGCTGCGCTCTGCCGATTCGTCAAGGAGACTGCGATGGCGCGGGTGCACTACGCCTGGGTGGTGGCCGGAGTAGCGTTCGCCACACTGGTGGCCGCGGCGGCCTTCCGGGCAGCGCCGGGTCCGTTGATGGTGCCACTGCACGAGGGCGGTTGGTCGATCGTGACGATGTCGGCCGCGGTGAGTGTCAACTTGGTGCTCTATGGTCTGACCGCGCCGTTTGCCGCAGCACTGATGGAACGGTTCGGTCTACGTCGAGTCGTGAGCGCCGGCTTGCTGCTGATCGCCGCCGGCGCGGGGTTGTCGGTTCTCGCGCAGGCGGCGTGGCAGCTCGTGCTGACCTGGGGCGTGTTGATCGGGCTCGGCACAGGTTCGATGGCGCTGGTCTTCGCTGCCACGGTGGCCAACGCCTGGTTCGTGAAGCGTCGTGGCCTGGTGATGGGCGTACTCACTGCGGGTGGCGCGGCCGGCCAGCTGGTGTTCCTGCCGGTGGTGGCGTACCTAGTGGAGGCGACGAGCTGGAAGATCGCGTCGCTGCTGATCGCTGCCGCGGCCGTTGCGGTGCTGCCGCTGGTCGTGGCACTGCTTCGTGACCGCCCGGCCGACCTCGGCTTGGCACCCTACGGCGGCGACCGTCTGGTCACACTCAGGCCGGTTCGCGGGAACGCGGCAGGCTTGGCGCTGGCCGCGCTGCGTCAGGCTGCCAGTACCAAGGCGTTCTGGGCGCTGGCCGGTGCATTTGCGATCTGCGGGGCGACGACGAACGGGTTGATCGGCATCCACTTCATCCCATCGGCCCATGACCACGGGATGGCCACGACCACGGCGGCTGGTCTGCTGATGTTGGTCGGCGTCTTCGACATCGTGGGAACCGTGGCGTCGGGCTGGCTCACCGATCGGATCGATCCTCGCTGGCTGCTGCTGGCCTACTACAGCTTCCGCGGCGTGGGTTTGCTGTTGTTGCCATGGCTGCTCGCCGACAGTGTCCATCCCAGCATGGTGGTGTTCATCGTCGTCTACGGACTGGACTGGGTGGCGACGGTCCCGCCGACCGCCGTGCTTTGCCGACGGCTCTTCGGCGACCAGGGCACCATCGTGTTCGGGTGGGTGTTCGCATCACATCAGCTCGGAGCCGCGGCGGCCGCGCTGATGGCCGGGATCATCCGCGACTCATTCGGCACTTACACCTACGCCTGGTTCGGCGGCGCGGCGTTGTGTGCCCTTGCGGCGGTGCTGTCGATCGGACTGCGCCAGCACCGTGACGTCCCACCGCCCACCGCCAACACCGGCATGCGGCACACCGACATCGAAGCGGAGACCGTCGCCGACCTCACTCCGTGACTGCTTCTTGCGCCTGCGGATGAGAAGTGGCGCGCGCCGGACCTGCTCGACCCAGCCGCCGAGACTAGCCTGGCTTGAGACAAGCCAGTTGCACGACGAGTGAGGAGGACGTCATGCCTCTGCGTTCGGACTGGACGGGCGAAAGGTGCCCTATCGCGCGCTCGTTGGAGGTGCTGGGTGATCCTTGGGTCATGTTGGTGCTACGGCAGGCGTTTTCTGGGGTACGGCGATTCGAGCAGTTCCGCGATCAGCTGGGTGTGGCGGAGAACGTGCTGAGCAAACGGCTGAGCACCATGGTGGACGCCGGACTGCTGCGACGCGTGCCGTATCAGGACCAGCGACGTACCCGGCACGAATACGTCTTGACAGAGACCGGTGCCGACACCTTCCCGATCATCACCGCGCTCGCGCAATGGGGAGAGCGGCATCGGCCACACGCGGACCCAGGGATACGGATGGACATCGTCCACCGCAGCTGCGGACACGAGTCCACCACTGCGGACTTCTGCAGTCACTGTGGCCAGCACCTGACCGTCGAGGCCACGTCATGGCGAAAGTCCTGGCGCGACCCGCAAGACCTCAAGCTGACCGGCGCCGCCGCCTGAACCGGTTCTCAAAGCGCAACGGACCGACAAAGGCTGGCGGAAGCTCGCGGCGTCAGCGGGGATGCCGGAGGGTCTGCGCCGGGCATCGCGCGATGATCGCGGCCATCGCGGCGCGGAACCGTTCGCGGTCGCGCAATGCAAGGGGCGACAGGAGGTGTTCGAGTTCGGCGGTCACTTCGCCGTGGAAGGCGGATGCTGCACGCTGACCGGCGTCGGTCAGCGTCACGTGTAGCGCACGCCGGTCGCCGTGCACGGGCATTCGATTGGCTAGGCCGCGCCGCTCGACCCTGTCTACAAGGCCGGTGAGCGCTGCCTTCCACGCCGAGGCACTGCGCGGTTAGCCGCACGGATTTGACGGCGGCAGTGAGGGATCAGGACGCAGCCGCCGAGCCGCCGCCGAGGTCGTCCATCCGACCAGGGCGCCGACCGTCGCACCCGCGACGACGTCGCCGGGGTAGTGGACGCCGGTGTAAACGCGAGAGAACGCCACGACTGCGGAGGCCACCCGGAGCGGCAGCCTGAGTCCGGGTGCCGTGTCCCCGACCGAGACGGCGAACGCCGCCGCCGATGCTGAGTGGCCGGAGGGGAATGAGGTCGTGGACGGCATCCGCACCCATCGGCTCTCGGGAACGCCAAGCCGGCTACGGTCCGGGCGGCGACGCTCACCCACCAGCTTCATTGGTTGGTTCACCACCAACGAGGTGACCCCGATGGCGGCCACCCCGGTCACGGCGGCGCGGCGCCCTTGGCGCCCACCGAAGAGAGCGAGCACTCCCGCGACCAGGAACCACGGCATGGAGAAGTTGGCGAAACCGGACACCCGACGCAGCGGACCGTCCAGCCGCGGTATGGACATCTCCGCCACGGCGCGGTACGCGCCGCGGTCGAGACGGCCAAGCCGGCGGAGAAGCCGTTCCGCTCGTGATGGTTGGGCATGGGCGTGCCAGGCGCTCAGGCGGTCGGCGAGTCGTTCTTCGACCGGTTCTGGACCGCGCGAGCTTGTCATCTGACCCGCGTCGGGCGGCCGAGGACGGTCTGCCATAGCGCAGCCAGCGTGGGCTTGGCAATGACACGCACCGCGCGCGACCGCTGCGCCGCGATGCGCGGCAGCCGCACCGTCAGCGCGCCTGGCCGGATCTCGAAGTGTAGCGGCGGTTGGAGTGTCAAGGCCTCTCCGTCGATGCCGATCTCCACGGGTCCGGCAGAGCGCACCTCGAACTCAGACGACGTCCAACCGTTCCAGCTCGCAAAGCGCCGAACATTACCAGCGAGCTCCAGCGCGACGAGCTTCTCGGCGTCGGCGGCTGAGTCCACGCGCAAGGAGACGACTCCCAGAACGCCCCCATCGAGGCGCTCGCGGGTGCCCCCACCGCGCAGCTGTGCCACCTGGTAAGGGTTGTTGGACACGAGCAGCAGATCGGGGGCAGCTGCTTCCTGGCCAGACGGCAGCGTGAAGCGTAAGTCGAGCGGCGTCGCCGCCGGCCCCAGGAAGTCCGGCAGCATGGCCGCCGCCGTCTGCAACTTCGCATCCCGGTAGTCCGCCGACTGGACGATTTTCGCGTACACCCCCATCGACGCATTGTTGACGAAGATGCGTCCGTTGACCTCGGCAAGATCGACCACAGTGTCGACACCGTCCTCGTACGCGTCCAACGCGCCAGGGACGTCGTCGCGGTCGAGACCCAGATCCAGCGCGAAGTGGTTGCGGGTTCCTGCGGGGACGACGACAAAGGGGATGCTGTGCTCGCTCGCGACCGACGCGACGATTGCCTGCGAGCCATCGCCGCCAGCCATGCCCAGCACGTCAGCGCCGAGTGCAACTGCATCCTCGGCGAGCTTTCGGAGGTCGTCGCCTGGCCGCAACACGATCGGCTCGATGTTGCGCTGTCGACACAAGTCGGCCAGCCTGAAACGTCCGGCCTTGCCTCCGCCCGACCGGGGGTTGATCAAAAGGACCGGGTGACGCGCACCTGGCGCACGCTCGAGAGCACTGCCGGCCGCGAGCGGACTCAGTGCGTAGCTGGCAGCGCCGATCGACAACGCGGCCAGCCCCAGCCCGACCACTAGCACGGCAAGGCTCTCGCTGGCGACCACCACTACGGCGAACACGAACAACGCGAGTACCGCGACACCGCTGGCAATGGCACGGGCCACTCCGCGTCGGGACAGGATGTACCACGCGGCGATTACCGCAACCCCGAGCGAGAAGACGCTGGCCAGCAGGACGGACCAGCGCTGTAGCGCCGAGACCGCCAGATAGAGCAGGGCCGCGACA